>CAOKNO010000001.1 GCA_948470065.1 uncultured Eubacterium sp.
GAGCCCGCTTTTGTATGGATTGGACAGACGCGTCTGTCCCAGAGAGGGTTTCGCTATTACCTATAATTTTTACACCAGGTCTATTGTATTCTTCTTTTTTTCTTTTTGCAATATTTTTTTTCGCTTGCTGCGGTTGGCGGCCCAATTTTTTTGTAAGATTGGAGTTTTTGGCTGTAAGCGAAAGCGGCTGTTGCCACGCCTACATAATAGGAGGCATTTTCCTAATAGAACAAAAAAAACCGCCCTTTCGGGCGGCCAGTTCATCCGGGGAGTACCTCCTGGATTCCTAAGAACCCAGGAAGCATGAGTTATGAAAAATTATATTAGCTTGTTGGCTAATACATGAGTAAGTATAACCAAAGATTGTGATGAATATGTGATGAAAGAGTAAAAAATCTAGAAAAATTATAAAAAATATAGAAAATCATAAAAAGATGGAAGAATATCTTTAGTTTCCCGGGATGAATCTTGGGCGAATCTGTGCCATAATAAAACGGTAGCAACGGGAACCATACATAATTAGGTCAAAGATGCCTATGCATTTTTGAATAAAATCCCTTCTTTTTAACGAATAACAAAGGATCGTGCCAAATTCCGGCAGGGTCCTTTGTGTTTTGGCGTAAAGAACGAATTTGGATATCCAAGTCGCCTAATCCAGAAAAATACATGGGAAATTATGAAAAATTTATAAACTTTTCTAAGGAAAGCTAGGAAAAAGGTTAAGAATAGACGTTTTTTTATTATTTGGAAAAAAAGGCTTTGAAAATCTTCCGTGATTGTATATAATGTAACTATGTATGGAAAAATAGAGTATTATGTTTAAGTTTGTTCAGATAGAGAACGAAAGGGGACAGTCATATGGCCACAGATATTGGAATTGATTTAGGGACAGCAAGTATCCTGGTATATATCAAGGGGAAGGGCGTTGTGCTGAAAGAGCCTTCCGTTGTTGCTTTTGACAGAGATACGAACCGGATAAAAGCCATAGGGGAAGAGGCTCGCCTGATGCTTGGAAGGACGCCTGGGAATATTGTTGCAGTAAGACCTTTGCGTCAAGGGGTTATTTCTGACTACACAGTGACCGAAAAAATGTTAAAGTACTTTATTCAGAAGGCATTGGGCAAAAAGAGCTTCCGCAAGCCAAGGATCAGCGTATGCGTCCCAAGTGGCGTGACGGAGGTGGAGAAGAAGGCGGTAGAGGACGCTACGTACCAAGCGGGCGCTAGGGAAGTATCCATTATCGAAGAGCCGATTGCGGCAGCGATTGGCGCAGGTGTGGATATTGCAAGGCCATGCGGCAATATGATTGTGGATATTGGCGGAGGGACTGCGGATATCGCGGTAATCTCTTTGGGCGGAACGGTCGTGAGCACCTCGATTAAGATTGCCGGGGATGATTTTGACGAAGCGATCGTACGCTATATGAGGAAGAAGCATAACTTATTAATTGGCGAACGGACAGCCGAAGATATTAAGATAAAAATCGGGACTTGTTTCCCGCTGGCACAGAACGATACCATGGACGTCAGGGGCAGGAACCTTGTGACCGGCCTGCCAAAGACGGTGTCCGTATCCTCAGAGGAAACCGAAGAAGCGCTTCGGGAAGCCACGCTGCAGATTGTAGAAGCAGTACACAGCGTACTAGAGAAGACGCCGCCAGAATTAGCGGCGGACGTGGCGGATCGTGGGATTATCCTGACGGGAGGAGGAGCGCTGCTCAGAGGCCTGGAAGAACTGATAGAGGACAGAACCGGAATCAATACCATGACCGCGGAAGAGCCGATGACCTGCGTTGCCATCGGGACGGGGAAATACGTGGAATTTTTATCCGGTAAATTAGAGGAATAGGGGATACCCTATGGGCGTCCCTCTATGCGCAGAGAGCAGCGCAGTATTAAAGGGAGCCGCAAGGAAAGGAGTTTGGAATTATGGTAAAAGGGCTATATACGGCTTATACCGGTATGCTGAACCAGCAGAATAGGATGGATGTGCTTACGAACAACCTGGCAAATTCTGCGACCAATGGGTATAAGAAGGAGGGGGCGACGTCACAGTCCTTTGACGAACAGCTAGCGATTAAGATCAAAGATACCTCGGACTACAGCCTGCCAAAACGCCTGGGCGACATCAGCCTGGGGGTTAAGATTGGGGAATGTTACACGGATTTCGGCCAGGGGGCGTTCCGTGTGACGGATAATGTGTATGATATGGCTTTGGACGGGGACGGTTTCTTTGCTGTTTCTTTTCAGAACAAAGCAGGGGAAGCTTCGGTAAAATATACCAGGGACGGTGCGTTTACCGTGAACCGTGAAGGGTATCTGATGACCAAGGACGGCGATTACGTGCTGAATCCGGCGGCAGCGATGGCTGGCAACCCGGGGGCGGCCGGATACATAAGGGTAGAGCCGAATGTGAAGATTGCAGTTGACGAGGCTGGGAATATCTTCCAGAACAATGTACAGGTAGGGCAGATTGGGATTGTGGATTTTGCAGACACCAATTACCTTTCAAAATATGGAGAGAATATGTATGACCTGGTGCAGGGCGGGCAGGTACAGGAGTCGGATGCAAGGGTGATACAAGGCACGCTTGAGATGTCGAATGTGAACGTCATTTCTGAGATGGTGGAGATGATTACCGTTACAAGGGCTTACGAGACGAACCAGAAGATCATCCAGACCATAGATGGGACATTGGATAAGGTAGTGAATGAAATTGGCAAAGCATAGGAAGGAGCAATACTGATATGATGCGAGCATTGTGGTCGGCAGCGTCCGGCATGATTGGCCAGCAGACGGCGGTGGATACCATTGCAAACAACCTGGCAAATGTGAATACAAATGGGTACAAGAGCGAGAAGGCAGAATTTAAGACGTTGCTTTACCAAACGCTCCAGACAAGGACAACGACGGCGAACGGGGAGCAGAAGCCCATTGACGCACAAGTTGGCTTAGGGACCAGGGTTGCTTCGATTACTTCTGATTTTGAGCAGGGGCCATTGCTGGCGAGTGAGAGCGATACGGCGTTCGCGATCAATGGAGACGGGTTCTTTGCAGTACGCGGCGAGGATGGCAATACATATTATACCCGCAGGGGCGATTTTAAGCTGAGCGTGCAGGAAAATGGTACGAAAGCGCTTGTGACAGCAGAGGGCTACCCAGTGCTTGATACGAATGGGAACCCCATTGTATTCCCAGGCGACGTCAGCACGACCAGGGTATCGGTAAATTCCGAAGGGCAGATCGGGTATCTGGATCCCCAGAGGAATTATGTGGGGCTGAACGCGACGTTTGGGCTGTACCAGTTCAGTAACCCGGCAGGCCTTGAGAAGATGTCGAGCGGGCTGCTGAACGCAACGGTGGCTTCCGGGGAGCCAGTCGGCGAGGCGAACAACCCGAACATGGTGCCAAGCGAAGTGCGCAAAGGCTATTTGGAAGGCTCTAACGTGCAGGTTGCAGATGAAATGGTGAATCTGATTGTTGCGCAGAGGGCGTATGAGATGAACTCAAAGGCGATCCAGGCGTCAGACGATATGCTTGGGCAGGCGAACCAGCTTAGGAGGTAATTATGAGTCTTGAAGTAGGCGGGATTAATTCCTATTTTAATTATAATACGGATACTGCAACCGCGACGACGTCCACCAGCAAACTGGAAGATACGCTGAAGAATGATTTATCTGGGGCGACGGACGATGAACTGATGTCGGTGTGCAAGGATTTTGAATCGTACTTTATAGAGCAGATGTTTAAGGCAATGCAGAAGATGGTTCCAGACTCGGGGCAGGATACGTCTGCTTCTACGAAGCA
Source organism: uncultured Eubacterium sp. (assembly GCA_948470065.1). Lineage (GTDB taxonomy): Bacteria > Bacillota > Clostridia > Lachnospirales > Lachnospiraceae > Petralouisia. Next base: position 3,807 of record CAOKNO010000001.1, read on the forward strand.
GCTCCAGGAATTTTACAAGGAGCAGATGGTACAGAGTTTTGCCGAGCAGTCGACAGAGGGAGGAGGGCTTGGGATTGCGCAGGTTCTGTATGAACAGATGAAACGCAATTACGGCCTGTAGTATTATTGTGGAAACACTGGCAGGATTTATTGGGCATATAGTATACCAGAACCCAGAAAATGGATATGCAGTCGTAGATCTGGTCTGTGGGGAGGAAGAGATTACTTGCGTGGGGATGTTCCATAACATCAGCGAAGGGGAAACCGTGGAGCTGGTGGGGGAATATACCACGCATCCTTCTTATGGAAAGCAATTTAAGATGGCGTCGTTCTCGGCGAAGCCGCCGGAGGATCTGGTTTCGATAGAACGGTATCTCGGTTCCGGGGCGGTAAAAGGCGTCGGGGCTGCGCTTGCCGGACGGATTGTAAAGCGGTTTCAGGAGGATACGCTCCGGATTCTGGAGGAAGAGCCGGAACGCCTGGCGGAAGTCAAGGGCATTAGCGAACGCAAGGCCAGGGAGATTGCAGAGCAGGTGACGGGCAAGCAGGAGATGCGCCAGGCTATGATTTTCCTACAGCAATATGGGATTACCCAGAACCTTGCAATGAAAATTTATCAGGCTTATGGGAGGGAGATGTATGGGATCCTGAAAGAGAACCCATACCAAATGGCAGATGATATCCAGGGAGTCGGGTTTCGGATTGCAGATGAAATCGCTTCCCGCATTGGAATCCGCCCGGATTCGGATTTCCGGATCCGGAGCGGAATTTTATATATTTTGATGCAGAAGGCCGCAGAGGGGCATACCTGCCTGCCAATGGGGGTATTGAGCGTGCAGGCCAGTGAGCTGCTGGGGGTTGCGCCAGAGCAGATGGAGAAGCATTATATGGATCTAGCTATCGCAAAGAAAGCTATGATACGGGAAAGCGGTGGGATCCAGTATGTGTACGCCGCCCGGTATTATTACATGGAAGCGAACACTGCGGCGATGCTCAGGCGGTTGGATCTTCCCTACCAGGTGCCGGAAGACGTAATAAGCGGACGGATCCAGAGGATCGAAGCGGATACAGGGATGGAACTGGAAGCATTGCAGGCAGAGGCTGTAAAAGAGGCTGTGACAAATGGGCTGACGGTGATTACCGGAGGGCCTGGGACTGGGAAGACGACAACCATCAATACCATTATACGGTATTTTGAAATGGAGCATATGGACATCTTCCTGGCCGCCCCGACGGGACGCGCGGCAAAGCGCATGAGTGAGACTACAGGGATGGAAGCCAGGACGATCCACCGTATGCTGGAAGTGAACGGCGGGGTGGAAGGCAGCGGCGGGTTTGAACGCAATGAAGATCATCCGCTGGAGGCGGATGTGATTATTATTGATGAAATGTCCATGGTGGATATTTCCCTGATGTATGCGCTGCTTCGCGCGGTGGCGGAGGGCACGCGGCTAATCCTGGTAGGGGATGTGGATCAGCTTCCAAGCGTAGGTCCTGGGAGCGTCTTACGTGATATGATTGCTTCCGGGCAATTCCATGTGGTGAAGCTGGTTAAGATTTTCCGCCAGGCAGCCCAGAGCGACATTATCGTAAACGCCCATAAAATCAACCGCGGGCAGATGGTGCGCCTCGACAATAAAAGCATGGATTTCTTTTTCCTAAAGCGCACCGATGCAAATGTAATTATCAGTATCGTGATCCGCCTGGTACAGCAGAAGCTGCCAAAATATGTGGACGCTAAGCCATCCGATATCCAGGTGCTGACCCCAACGCGCAAGGGCTTGTTAGGTGTGGAACGGCTGAATAAGATCCTGCAGCATTATTTAAACCCGCCTTCGGATGGCAAGGCGGAGACGGAACACAAGGATCTGGTATTCCGGGAAGGCGACAAGGTCATGCAGGTAAAGAACAATTACCAGTTGGAGTGGGAAATACGCAGTAAGTACGGGCTTGCCATCGACAAAGGGATGGGCGTCTTCAATGGGGATATGGGCATGATCCGCAGGATTGACAATTACCAGGAATGCCTGGAGGTGGAATTTGACGAAGGTCGCTTGGTGGAATACACGTTCCGCCAATTAGAAGAATTAGAACTGGCGTATGCGGTGACGATACACAAATCCCAGGGAAGCGAATACCCAGCGGTCGTCATCCCATTACTGCCAGGCCCTCGGATGCTGATGAACCGGAACCTGTTGTATACCGCTGTGACACGGGCCAGGAAATGCGTCACATTGGTAGGGGACGCCCAGGTATTCGAAGGGATGCTTGGGAATGTCAGTGAACAGAAACGCTACACAGGGCTAGAACACAGGCTCCGGGGGGAATAAGCACGAAGGATCCTTCGTATGCCCTTAAAGAATATTTAAGAAAAAATTTATAGTAAATGGAACCCGGTTATGTTACCATAGTCATCAGTGAACGAATCCTTTTGTGAAGAGAAGGTTTTCCTATAATGGATTGCCATGGTACATAAATTACTTAAGAATATCATACACTTCCTCTATCCCCCGCGTTGCCCATTGTGCGACGGGCTTCTATTTGATTCCCTTGCCGTCCCGGCAAAATTAATCTGTGACGGCTGTAGGGGGAAGGCGGAATACGTCAAAGAGCCGGCCTGTATGAAATGCGGCCAGCCCTTGGAGGATGGGACATGGGAATATTGTTACGATTGCAGGAATTCCCAGCGCAGCTTTGAACAGGGCAAGGCGCTGTGGGTATACAAAACAGATGTGAAGGATTCCCTGTACCGTTTTAAATACCAGAACCGCAGGGAATACGCGGCATATTATGGAATAGAATTGGCGCGGGCATATGGGGGCTGGATCCAAAGCTGCCAGATCCAGGCGATCGTCCCGATCCCACTTTCGAAGGCCAGGCTGAAAAAGCGTGGGTTTAACCAGGCGGCCGCCGCAGCGAGGTCGCTCGGCAGGCAGATGGGGATTCCCGTATACGAAGGCGTGCTTCTGCGGATCCGCGATACAGATGTGCAAAAGTCGTTAAATCACAAGGAACGTAAAAATAATTTGAAAAGGGCTTTTAAAACAGGGCGAAATAAGGTACAATTAGACTGTATCTTACTGATTGATGATATTTACACGACAGGCAGTACTATGCATGAGGCTGCAGCAGAATTGAAACGGTCCGGCGTGAAGCAGGTGTATTGCCTAAGTATTAGTATTGGCAAGGGATTTTAGGAGGAATAAGGATATGGAAGCGAAAAATTGCAGAGGATGCGGGAGGCTTTTTAATTATATGCAGGGGCAGCCACTGTGCCCTGCATGCGTCGCGGCGCTGGAAGATAAATTCCAGCAATTAAAAGAATATTTGATGGGACATCCCAAAGCGTCGATGTCGGAATTATCAGAAGAGAACGATGTTTCTGTGAAGCAGATAAAACAGTGGGTCAGGGAAGAACGCCTTACGTTTACGGAGGAGTCCCAGGTTACGCTGGAATGTGAAGTATGTGGGAGCAGGGTTTTGACTGGAAGGTTTTGCGAGAGGTGCAAGATGACGATGCACAATGACTTTACCGGTGCGATTAGCCAGCCGTTTAAGCCAGAGAAGAAGCGGGAAGCGCACGGCAAAGATCAGATGAGGTTTTTAAAGTAATAAGGGCTGCCAGCAGGATGTACCGCCCAGGGAGGATGTGCCAGGTTCTGGCACGCCGCCTTTGTGCCAGAGCCTGTGGGCAGTTCCGGTTACTGTCCATACCGCTCCAGGCGCCGCCTGGCCGTAGCCAAGAACGAAGAATCGTCAAATCCAGCCCCTATCGCCATAAGGCGGACTACAAATGGGCTGGATTTGTTACTGTGGGCGCATATGCTTTGGGCAGCCGCCTGGCTGTGAAATCTGCAAAGGGCTTTCCCTTGCGGATAATATATGATATGATACGGTAAAGTAAGGGATTGTCTTGCCATACAGGGAATGGAGGGTGGTCGTTTATGCTGGATGAAGAACGGATACGCCTGATGACGAAAATGGCTTCCTATGAGGAAAGGGAAGGGAAGGAATACATGCCCATCAAGCAGTATTACAAGAAGGATTACGTTGGCCTTCATATGATTTTTACCTTCTTTTCTTCTACGGTGTGCTTCGGCATCCTGGTATTGTTTTGGATAATTTATAAGATGGAAGATCTTACAGAGCTGTTAAATAACGGTAACTGGTATTCCCTGGGGAGTTCGGTTCTGGTAAAATATCTGGTTTTTATCGCAATCTACCAGTTGATTGCATATATTGTGTATAGCCGCCGTTATAAGAAGGCGGCTTCCAGCGTGAAGGATTATTATACCTTCCTGAAGAAAGTGCAGAGGCTCCGTGAGAAGGAAGAGAAGGCACAGCCTTAGGAGGAGTGGGAATGACACGTATATTGGAACTAAGGGAAAAGCTGCGGGCATTTTATGGGAAATATGAGATTTACGTGGCCGCAGCGGCAAAATTTATATTAGGCCTGATCGTCTTTTTTGGCATTAATGGAAGGATTGGGTATATGGAGCAGTTGAACCAGCCGGCAGTAGCGCTGGTCTTGGCGCTGGCTTGTTCCTTCCTGCCCTTGGGGGCGATGGCCGTCCTTGCCTGTGGGCTTTTGCTGCTCCACTTCTGGGCTTTGTCCATACAGGTTTGTGCAATCGGCCTGTGTCTATTCTTGCTTTTGTTTTTCCTATATGGGAAATTTGCGCCTGGGAACGGCTGCGGTTTGTTATTGACTCCAGTGCTCTGTTTTTTCCGGGTTCCCCAGATTATGCCGGTAGCAATCGGGCTTTTGAAAGGGCCGGCTTCGTTCCTCTCCGTATTGTGCGGTGGGACGGTTTATTTTTACGTGAAGGGGATACAGGAAAATGTCGCTAGCTTTACGGCGGCGGAGGAAGAAGGGCTTGCCGGGTTTACGGAGGCTTTGCGCATATTGGTGGAGAATAAGGAATTGTATCTTGTGCTTGGGGCGTTCCTTGTGGTGGAATCGGCGGTCTATGTAATACGCAAACAGCCCATTGCCTATGCATGGAGGATTGCGCTTCTGGCAGGGAACTTGCTGGGCATGGTGTTCCTTTTGGTTGGGTATATCCTGCTGGGCATGCCAGAGCAGATTTTCTGGTCGGTAGCTGGTACGATGATATCCGTCGCTATTTCCCTGATGCTGGAGTTCTTTTTCTACAATCTGGATTATTCGAGGGTAGAACGGGTACAATTTGAAGATGATGAATATTACTATTTTGTGAAAGCGGTTCCGAAGGTGTTTGTTGCGAAGAAAGATAAACGGGTGAAACGGATTACCCCTGGGAAACGCACTACGGTCAACCGTAGGCAATTGGCGGAGGAATTGGAGATTGACCAGGATTTGCTGGATTAAGCCGTAAGGCGCACAGTAAGGACGATGCAGGCAAACGCATAGAAGCGTACGCAGAATGGAGGGAATTATGATACAGAATTTATTCGCAACCTTAAATTCCTTTGCGTCTAAATATCTTTTCTGGGTAGACCGGCCTACAATAACAAAAATTGATATAGCGGAAATCATTATTATTTCTTTCCTGATATATAATATCCTGGTGTGGTTCAAACAAACCAGGGCGTGGAATCTGCTCAAAGGGATTATTGTAGTGGTTGTTTTTGTGCTGATTGCTGCAATGTTCCAGATGAATACCATCTTATGGCTGGCAGGTAAGACCATCAATGTGGCGGTGATCGCGATTATCATTGTGTTCCAGCCGGAGCTGCGCCGGGCATTGGAGCAGTTGGGGCAGAAGAAATTCTTTACGTCGGTATTTTCGTTTGACTCCCAGAAAGGGCAGGAGCGGTTCAGTGAACGCGTGACGAACGAGATTGTAAAAGCCACATATGAGATGGCTAAGGTGAAGACAGGGGCTTTGATTGTCATCGAGCAGGACGTGAGCCTTGGGGAATATGAACGGACGGGGATTGCGCTGGATTCTTTGATATCCAGCCAGCTTTTGATTAATATCTTTGAACATAATACGCCGTTGCATGATGGTGCGATCCTGGTGCGTGGGGATAGGATCGTAGCAGCGACCTGTTATCTGCCGCTTTCAGACAATATGGAGCTGAGCAAGGAGCTTGGAACCAGGCACCGTGCGGCAGTCGGGATCAGCGAGGTATGCGACGCTTTGACGATTGTGGTATCTGAGGAAACCGGGAATGTGTCCCTCGCGATCGGCGGGGAACTGTTCCGGAATGTTGACGCAGAGTATTTAAAAGGAAAATTGAATTATATCCGCAAAGGCGCGATTGATGTGGCACGGTTCCGGATATGGAAAAGGAGGATGAAGCATGCTAAAGAAAATGATGAAGCATCTGGTAAATAACCCAGGGCTTAAGGTGCTGTCCGTCCTGCTTTCTTTGGTGCTTTGGCTTGCGGTGGTGAAGATGGCTGATCCGGAAAAGACGAAATCCTTTTCGGTCCCTGTGGATATCCTGAATAAAAATGTCATTACAGAGATGGGGAAGGTGCCGGATATCGTGGGGGATACGGATATTGCCATATTTTATATCTCAGGGCCCAGGAGTTATGTTGAAGATATGAGCGGGGATGATTTCAGCGTGACGGCAGATTTAAGCCAGATTGATTTCAGCCAGGATGGTGACGTCAAGCTGGTCCCAATTGAAATTAGCGCGAAGAAGAACGATAAGCGGATTGATATCATAAGAAGGACTGTAAATATGCAGATCCGTCTGGAGGACTTGTCCGAGGAGAAATTTGTGATTTCCCCGGAAATGATCGGGACGCCTGCAGAAGGGTGCGCGATTGGGGAGGTAGAGGTGACGCCGAACCTGCTTAAGGTTTCCGGGCCAGAATCTATCGTTTCGCGTATCAGCAGAGTAGCCGCCGCCATCAATGTGGATGGGATATCGAGCGATGTGTCAGATAATGTCTTCCCGGTGCTCTATGATGAGGAAGGGAATGTAATCAATTCCGATCTGATTGAAATGAACCAGGCTTCTGTTACGATAAAGGCAAGCATCTTAGGGACGAAGAATGTGATGATCCGTTTCCGGGTGAGCGGGACGCCAGCAGACGGCTGCCAGTATAAGGGGATGGAATTTGCGCCTGAGACCGTACAGATCAAAGGAGAAGCGGCAATCCTTAACAGCATTAACATGATTAACATACCAGCCGATGTCATAGATATCACAGGCCTGTCAGAAGATATGGATACGACCATTGATATCACACCGTATCTTGGGGAAGGGATTTCCCTAGTAGATGAAACGGCGAACCAGATTGCGGTCAAGGTTATGATAGAACGCAAGGAATCTACGGTATTCAATCTTGATGTGAAAAATATCAAAGTGAATAACCTTTTAAGTACTTATGAACTGAAATATACAGGCAGCACCATATCGGTTACAGTCCGGGCGCTGAAGGAATATATGGATGGCCTGAAGGCAAAAGATCTGGTAGCTGAAATTGATGTAGCAAACCTGCCGCCAGGGACGCATCTTGTCCCAGTGGCCTTGACGCTTCCATCCAATCAGTATGAGATGGTGGGGACAGTGAACGTCCAGGTGTCCATTACGGATCGGAATGCACAGCAGGTTACGCCCCCGCAAGGGGAAGCGCCAGATGTGGAGCAGGATGAAATCCAGCAAGAGGGCGCAGGGCCTGGCGCCAGCGGGGAAGGCGAGGATCCAGAGGAAGACGGCGGAAACGACGAGGATGGAGACGGCTCTGGGAACGAAGAGGAATCAGAGAACGGGCAATAGAAGCGGTTTGGGCAACGTGGCATAGCATGAAAATGGAAAACATGGAGGATATGAGAGAAAATGGCTAGGATGTTTGGGACAGATGGCGTAAGAGGCGTCGCAGGTACGGAACTGACAATTGAATTGGCAATGCGTTTGGGGCAGGCAGGGGCTTACGTGCTGACAAAGGAAAAGGCGCACCAGCCGACGATTATCGTAGGGTGCGATACCAGGATTTCCGGGGGGATGCTGGCCAATGCGCTGATGGCAGGGATTTGTTCTGTCGGGGCGAATGCCGTATATATGGGAGTGGTCCCAACGCCAGCGGTCGCATATTTGACAAGGAAACACAAGGTGGATGCAGGGGTTGTGATTTCTGCTTCCCACAACCCTATGGAGTTTAATGGGATTAAATTCTTCAATGGGGAAGGATATAAGCTTTCTGATGAACTGGAGGATGAAATCGAAGGATTGATCCGCAATGGGATGAAGGATGTCCCGATGCCGTTGGGGTCTGGCATTGGGAGCGTTAGCTACCGGTTTGACGCCAGGGAAGAATATGTGTTCTTCATGAAGAAGACCGTCCCAGTCGACCTGGGCAGCTTGAAAATCGTAGTGGACTGTGCCGAAGGCGCCGCCCACTATACTGCGGTAGAGACGTTAAAGGGGTTAGGCGCAAAGCTTGTGGCAATCCATACAAACCCGGATGGCACGAATATCAATGCCAATTGCGGATCTACCCATATGGATGAACTGCGGGCAAGGGTTGTCTATGAGAAGGCGGATATCGGCCTTGCCTTTGACGGGGACGCCGACCGGATGCTGGCCGTTGACGAGAATGGGGATATCGTAGACGGCGACCAGGTTATGGCTGTGATTGGGAATTATATGAAGGAGCATGGGAAGCTGAAGCAGGATACCATTGTCGGGACGGTTATGAGCAATCTTGGCTTCACCTTGATGGGGAAACGTTGCGGGATCCATATTGAACAGACAAAGGTAGGCGATCGGTATGTGTTGGAAAACATGCGGGAGCATGGCTTTAACCTGGGTGGGGAACAGTCGGGCCATATTATTTTCCTGGATGAAAACACGACTGGGGACGGCTTACTGAGCGCGTTGCATCTCTTAGAGGTGATGGTGGATACCCAAAAGAGCCTGTCGGAATTGGCAGGGGTTATGGAAGTGATGCCGCAGGCTTTGGTGAACGCGAAAGTCCCGAACCATAAGAAAGAACATTTTATGGAATATCCGGAGGTTGCCCAGGCGGTTCAGGCGTTGGAGCAGAAATTTGCAGGGGAAGGCAGGGTCTTGATCCGTCCGTCTGGGACAGAGCCTATGGTCCGCGTTATGATTGAAGGGAAGGATCAGGCGGAGATTACGAAGGATGCGAATGGCCTGGCAGAGGTTATTATGAAAAACATGTTGTAAGGATGAGAATGTATTGTATTGGAGGAAAGAAATGGTAAGCCAGAAAGTAACGATTAAAAACCCGACGGGCCTACATTTGCGGCCTGCTGGGAACTTATGCAATGAAGCAATGAAATACCAGTCGCTGATTACATTTAATTTCAAGGGAGGGACTGCGAATGCCAAAAGCGTGCTGAGCGTATTGGGCGCATGCGTCAAGTCTGGGGACTCCATTGAATTTGTATGCGAAGGAGAGGATGAAGCAGAAGCCCTGAAAGCAGTTGTGGCGGTGGTGGAAAATGGGCTTGGGGAATCGTAAGGTACAGGTCTTAATGTCCACCTACAATGGGGAGAAGTATTTGGCAGGACAGCTTGATAGCCTGCTGACACAAGAATGGGAAGATTTGGAACTTTTGATCCGGGACGACGGATCAAGCGATGGGACGCAAGGGATATTAGAAGATTATCATAGGAGATATCAGAATATACAGTTGTTTTTCGGGGAAAATATGGGTGTGGCCAGGAGTTTTTTTGTACTGCTTGCGCACAGCGACGCAGATTACGTAGCGTTCTGCGACCAGGACGACGTGTGGGAGCCGACGAAGATAGCGGAATCGGTACGTGCCCTGGAGTCAGAGCAAGGACCCGCGCTCTATTGCAGCAATACGTTGCTCGTCGATGAACATTTAAACCCGTGTGGGATCGGGCGTACGAAGACGCCCCGGATTGGGTTTGGCAATGCCGTGGTAGAAAATATCTGTACGGGCTGCACTATGGTTATAAACCGGGAGTTGGCCAGCCAGGTAAAAGGCCGGATTCCCAAAGAAGCGCTTATGCATGATTGGTGGATATACCTGGTAGCTTGCTACCTTGGCGGTGTGCGGTACGATCCCACACCGCGCATTCGTTACCGCCAGCATAGTGGGAATGTCGTCGGAGAAAGCAATGGGATGCTTGGCAGGCTGCGCCATAAGGCAGCGTACGTAAGGAAAAACCGCGGGAAGCTGCGCAGGCAGTTGGCAGAGTTTTCCAGCCTGTACCAGGGAGATCCGCAAAAGGATCAGCTAGTGCAGGATATCCTAGACGCAGAGCGTTGGCCCAAAAGGCTTAAGATGGCGAAAGACAGCCGGATTTTCCGTCAGGACGCGTTAGACGGGATGGTAATGCGCCTGCTGTTTCTGATTGGATGGATGCCATAGCTGCCGGTGCAACTGGGCCTGGAATCAGGCGGTACGTGATACCATATTGTAAGACGAAAGGGTAAGAGCATATGAAGAAAATATTAGTGACAGGCTGCAACGGGCAGCTTGGAAGGGCGATCCAGAAGGAATATAGCGGGTGCGGCGTAGAGTTTATCAATACGGACGTGCAGGCGGGGGAAGGGATTACGCCGTTGGATATCACAGATGTGGACGAGGTGCTTGGGCTGATGCGTACGGCGCGGCCGGATGTGGTGATTAACTGCGCGGCCCATACTGCGGTAGATCTCTGCGAACAGCAATGGGACAACGCTTACCGGATCAATGCCATAGGACCTAGGAATTTGAGCATTGCGGCGTCAGAGGTCGGCGCGAAGCTGATACATGTATCTACGGATTATGTGTTTGATGGGAATGGGGCAAGGCCATATACGGAATTTGACGCCGTAGGCCCAGACAGCGCGTATGGGAAGACGAAGCTGGAAGGGGAATATTTTGTAAAGGATTTTGCAACGCATTATTTTATCCTGCGTACGGCATGGCTTTATGGAGATGGCAAGAATTTTATCCAGACGATGCTGCGACTGTCTGAAAACCACGATAAGATTACGGTTGTAAACGACCAGCTGGGAAGCCCGACCAGCGCTGCGGAATTGGCGCGTATGATCCATTTCTTAGAGCCTACGGACAATTATGGGCTGTTCCATGCGACTTGTGAGGGAGAATGCAGTTGGGCGGCATTTGCCCAAGAGATCTTTGCCCTGGCGGGCAAGCCTACCGAAGTAATCCCTGTAACGACAGAGGAATACTGCAAGGCGAACCCAAACCAGGCGAAGCGGCCGGCATATTCCGTTTTGGAAAATTATATGCTGAAGCTGACAACGGATTTCAGGATGGCGGACTGGCGCGATGCATTGAAGCAGTATATGGCTCAAATCTGAAAGGAGAGTACGAAATGAGGACTTATTTAGTAACAGGTGGGGCTGGTTTTATCGGTTCCAATTATATCCACTATATGTTCCGCAAGTACGGCGACGAGATCCGGATTATCAATGTGGACAAGCTGACGTATGCTGGCAACTTAGAGAACCTCAAGGAGGTAGAGGGCAGGGACAATTATACGTTTGTCAAGGCGGATATTTGCGACAGCAAGGCCATCCAGAAGATTTTTGAAGAAAATGACGTTGACCGTGTCGTGCATTTCGCGGCAGAGAGCCATGTAGACCGCAGCATTAAGGAGCCGGAAGTATTTGTCCAGACCAACTTGCTGGGGACGGCAGTTATGCTGAACTGTGCCAAGGCAGCCTGGGAGAAGGAAGACGGAAGCTTCCAGGAAGGGAAGCGGTTCTTGCACGTATCTACGGACGAGGTCTACGGTTCGTTGGAGGACGAGGGCTCTTATTTCTACGAGACAACGCCGTACGATCCACACAGCCCGTATTCTGCAAGTAAGGCAGGCTCTGATTTCCTGGTGAAGGCTTATATTGACACGTACCAGTTCCCGGCCAATATTACGAATTGCTCTAACAATTACGGGCCATACCAGTTCCCGGAAAAATTAATCCCTCTGATTATCAATAACGCATTGCAGGGAAAAAAGCTTCCGGTTTACGGTGATGGGAAGAATGTCCGCGACTGGCTTTATGTGGATGATCATGCCAAAGGCATTGATATGGTGCAGGAGAAAGGCAGGCTGGGGGAAACGTACAATATCGGCGGCCACAATGAGAAGCAGAATATTGAAATTGTCCATATCATCCTAGACACGTTACAGGAGATGCTCCCGGACGATGATCCACGCAAGGCGTTGGTCAGCACGGATCTGATTACGTATGTGACAGACCGCAAGGGGCATGACAGAAGGTATGCCATTGCGCCGGATAAGATCAAGGCGGAGATTGGATGGGAACCGGAAACCATGTTTAAGGATGGGATCCGTAAAACGATCGCATGGTTCTTTGAGCATGAAGACTGGATGAAACGCGTTACGAGCGGTGATTACCAGAAGTACTACGAAGAAATGTATCAGGGGCGATAAGCATAGCAGAATGGAACGATTCCGCCTGGCCAGCGACAGGCTCGGCGGATGGTATCGGAAAAGGAAGTAGGTAGCATGGAATTTCAACCCAAAGACCACACATTTGCGATTTGCGCTTACCAGGAAAGCCCGTTCCTACGGGAATGTATCGAATCACTGAAACGGCAGACGGTCCCTAGCCATATGATTATGGCGACTTCTACCGAGAACGCATGGATTCGGGGGCTTGCAAAGGAATACCAGATTCCGTTGTATGTGAACCATGGGGAAGCGGGGATTGCGCACGATTGGAATTTTGCATACCGCCACTGCAAGACGGGGCTGGTTACGCTGGCGCATCAAGACGACACGTACCATCCGGATTATGTGAGACAGATGCTTGCCGAGGTGAACCGTGCGAAGCATCCGCTCATTTATTTTACGGATTACAATGAGCTGCGGGACGGCAGGGAGGTTGCAAAGAACCGTCTGCTGGGCGTCAAGCGTCTGATGCTTCTGCCCTTAAGGATCCGTGCGTTCCATGGAAGCCGTTTCGTGCGCAGGCGCATCTTATCCCTTGGGAACCCCATTTCCTGCCCGTCCGTCACTTACATAAGGAAAAACCTTCCGGCTACGCTCTTCCTTCCGGGATTTAAGAGTAATATCGACTGGCAGGCATGGGAGCTCCTCTCGAAGCGAAAAGGCGGGTTTGTCTATCAGCCAAAGGCTTTGGCATATCACAGGATCCATGCCGGTTCGGAAACCTCTGCGACGATCAACAATGGGAATATCCGTGCCAAAGAAGATTATGCCATGTTTTTGAAATTCTGGCCGAAATGGGTTGCGCGCCTGATCATGCGTTTTTATATTAAAAGCGAGGAATCCAACACCGTAGATGGAAGGAGGACCAGATGAGGGAGCAGTACGAACTTACGATATTGATGCCATGTTTGAATGAAGCGGAAACATTGGCTACCTGTATTGGGAAGGCAAGGCAGTATTTAGAGGAGAGCGGCGTCCATGGGGAGATTGTCATAGCCGACAATGGGAGTACGGATGGATCCCAGCAGATTGCCCGGGAAAACGGGGCAAGGGTTGTGGATGTGCCAGAACGCGGCTATGGCGCGGCACTGATCGGCGGCTGCAACGCTGCGCTTGGCAAGTATGTGATTATGGGAGACGCGGACGATAGCTATGATTTTTTGCACCTTGGGCCTTTTGTAGAAAAGCTGCGTCAAGGATACGACCTGGTGATGGGGAACCGTTTCAAGGGCGGGATTGAGCCAGGGGCAATGCCGCCGCTGCACAGATACCTGGGCAACCCGGCGCTTTCTTTTTTGGCAAGGCTCTTTTTCCCTTGTAAGATTGGGGATTACCATTGTGGCCTGCGGGGCTATCGCCGGGAGGCAATCTTAAAGCTCGGGCTTGTGACGACTGGTATGGAATATGCCAGTGAAATGGTTGTGAAAGCGACCTTGAACCATCTGAACATCGCAGAGGTGCCTACGACGTTGAAAAAGGATGGGCGGTCCCATGCCCCTCATCTGAGAAGCTGGTCGGATGGATGGCGTCATTTGAAGTTCCTGCTGATGCATAGCCCGAACTGGCTATTTATGGTTCCAGGGCTAATCCTGCTTCTGATCGGGCTGGCGCTTACCGTGATCTTAAGCTTTGGGAATATCCAGATTGGCCCGGTAGGCCTTGGGGTGCATACGCTGATGTACGCGGCGGCTGCCATGATGGTAGGCGCGAATCTAGTGATGTTCTCCTTGTTCGTGCGATCGTATGCCAGCGTCACAGGCTTTATCCCTACGGAGAGCAAGCTGGACAGATGGCTGGAAGACACGTCGACAGAACGCGGCGTTTTGGTTGGGCTTCTGCTGTTTTTGGCAGGGGTCGCAGTAACGGTTGTGGCATTCTGCCTATGGGGAAAGACCGGTTTTGGCGGATTGTCGCCAGAAGTGATGATGCGGATTACGATACCTGCAATGTTGTTGATTGTAGTCGGGATTGAATTGGTGTTTGGAAGCTTTTTTATTGGGATTTTGCATATTAAACATAAATAGCCGCAGCTTACGGCGTAAGGAGCCGGGCAGTTGCCGGAAGGCGGCGTTATGGAAGGCGGCGGGAAGGAAAGATACAATGGGAACAATTGTAAGGAACCATTTGGGGATGCATAGCGTCAGGAATTGCCTGAAGCGGCCGTCTGGCCGTGCAGGGATGCAATTCCTGCTGGCCGTGCTGGCGGCTGCCGCAATCAAGCAAGTCCTGGTGGCGGGCCTGCCGATTTATGCCATACCTACGGCTGTCTGCGACGATCAGTTGATGAAGAAATGGGCGTTCCAGATGGTATTGAATAACTGGACTGGGGAATTTGACGCTTATACGTTTATGAAAGAGCCGGGGTTCAGCTTTTTCTTATCTGTGATTTACCGGCTCCATCTGCCTTATATTTTTTCCATTACGCTTGGCTATACCATAGCGTCAATTATTTTTTCCACCTCTTTGCGGAAAATTTTCCCATCGTACAAATTCGTATATTTCATCTATCTGGCTGTCCTTTTCAATCCACTGTCTTTTGATTTGTCTACCGTTCAGCGCGTGTACCGGAATGGCTTTGCAATGATCCTTACATTACTTGTGTTCGGCGGGATTGTGCATATGTATTTTTCAATCCTCGGGGATAAGACATGGCCGTATGCCCTGTGGTCTTGCCTGACTGGCATATCGTTTGGCTATCTGTGGATTACAAAAAGCGATACGGTGTGGATGCTGCCGTTTGTCCTTACCGTCAGCGTTGTTATGGCGGGGATGCTGCTGGCGAAACGCAGGGACGCGAAGGGCGCCGTACGTTTTTTATGCCTTGCATTGCCGTTTCTTGGCATGGCGCTGTTCCCCCGTGTGGTAAAAGCCTGCAATATCCATTATTATGGGTATGCGAGCGTGGAATATTATGGCGCTGCGCTGCACGATATGACGCACGTGGAACCAGAAGAAGAGATCGATAAGGTCAGCCTGCCCAGGAAGACCCTAGAGAAGCTGTATGAAGTATCCCCAACGCTTGCAAGCGTGAGGCCAAAGCTTGAGAAAGCGATGGATAAGCATGATGAATACGATACGCATCCTGGGGATGGGGAGGTAGAAGACGGTTGGGTAGGCTGGGCTTTGATTTCCGGCCTTTCGAAGGCAGGCGTATACAGGGAGTGCAGCATAGCAAATGAGTTCTACCAGAAGGTCTACGAGGAATTGGAGACGGCTTTTGCAGACGGCAGGCTTCAAAAGGTGGAGGTTCCGGTTGCCCAACGGTATCATGTGGATACGAAAGAGCATAGGAGGGAGCTGGCGGCCAAGACGTGGGAAGCCATTTCGTATATGTCTACGTACCAGAATGCAGGCCCAAAGGCGGAGTCCAGTGGAAAGGGCGGCGTTGGGACCAGGGATTTTGAACAGATTACAAGGAACCATGCGCTGTATGACCACAGCGGTTACGATTATTTCTGCACGGGATGGATCGTATTTCATGACATTCCCCTCGATACGGCCGACGTCTATGTAGAAGATGAGGAAGGGAGCCGTTATGGGAAGCTGGACTTTACGCCCAGCAGAAGCGTCTACTGGAACTTAAAAGGGACAGAAGCAGAAACAGAGGATGCGAAAAGGTGCCGTTTTAGAATTGGATGGGACGTCGGCTCGGATGAACCGGAGGATGAGCCATATTACCTTGCGGTGTACCAGGGCGAAGAAGCAAAGGGCAGGATACGCCTTTTAGCTACTGGGTTTGGGCAAGAGGGCCAGCTTGCATTTACTGGTTCCTTGGACACGTATCTTGCGACGCGTTCGTATGAAAAAATCAAGCGGCGCGCAGAAGGTACGGTTGCAAGGCTTTCGGCCATTGGCGGCTCTTACCGGATTTTGGGGCCTTGTATCTTTATCCTTGGGCTTGTGGCATATGCAGGCCTTACCATGCTTTGGGTATCTGGCCTGATCCGGCTGTACAGTAAGAAGCGCAGGAAACGGGGAGGGAACCAGATAGAACGTATAGAGAAGTGGGAAGAATCAGAGGATCCTGCAACGAGCGGCGCAGGCGTTTTGGCAGAATCCGCTTCTTATACCAACGCATGGCTGTTGGCAACGGGCTTTGGATTGAGCATAGCCGTCCTTGCCTTGGGGATTGCTGTTACCGATTTGACCCAGTGCCCGGCAATCAACGAAATGTACTTAAGCTCTGGCTATGCGATTTTTACATCCGCTGGGCTGGTTAGCATATTAAAATGTGTGGAATATGGAGTGTTTCGTATCCGCAGGAAGAGAAAGGAGGGTTCCTATGGACTTTAAAACGCAGGCAAGGATGGGGCTTACCTTGTGGAAACAGTATGGCCCGCGCGATTTTTACTACAGGTTCCGGGAATGGTGCGGGTTCCAGGGACGTAACCGGAGTTACAAAAAGCGCAAGGAACTCTATTTCCCTTCCAGGGAAGAACAGAATGCCCAGCGGGAGAAGATATGGGATTACGCCCCCTTAATCAGCATTGTAGTCCCAGCATATGAGACGGATCGTGTATTTTTACGCCAACTGATCGATTCTGCCCTACAGCAGACGTATGGGAAGCTGGAACTGTGCATTGCGGACGGGAGCAAGAGCAGCCAGGTGGAGCAGGTAGTAAGGACGTACCAGGATTGCAGGATCACGTACCAGAAGCTAGGGCGGAATGGAGGTATTTCAGAAAATACGAACCAGGGGCTTGCGTTTGCAAAGGGAGAATACCTGGCGTTGTTGGATCATGACGATCTGCTGGCGCCAAACGCCTTATATGAGATGGTAAAGGCGTTGAATAACGTGCAGCCACGGCCAGATCTGCTCTATTCGGACGAGGATAAGATGGTAGGGGATTCCGATGTGTATTGCGATCCGAATTTCAAGCCAGATTATAATGAGGAATTGCTTCGGAGGAATAATTATATCTGTCATTTTATGATGTTTTCCAGGGCAATCTTAGAGCAGGCAGGCGGGCTGGATCCGGCTTACGACGGCGCGCAGGATCATGAATTTGTCATGCGCTGTAAGCGCCATGGCGCCGTATTCTGCCATGTGCCGAAGATCCTGTACCATTGGCGGGTGCATCCGTCGTCTACGGCGCTTGACCCAGGTTCAAAACGCTATGCTTATGAAAATGGGAAGAAAGCGATCCGAGATTATCTGGAAAGCCAGGGCATTGAAGCAGAGGTGGAACTGACGAAGGATTTGGGGGTATACCGGGTAACGTATGCCAGGAAGCAAGAGATGCAGGTTGCAGTCCTGGCAGGCAGCAAAGAGCAGCTTTCGTATTTAGAACGCATCACGAAGACGTCAGGGCTTACAAAAGTATCGTATTACTATGCCAAAGAGCAGGGGAACCAGGAGATCGCAAAAACAACCGAGCCTTATATCGTGCTTGCTGCAAGAGGCATGATGCCGCAACAGGAAGGCTGGTTAGAGGAACTGCTGGGATTTTGCCAGGAGACACGCGTGGGCGCGGTTTCCGGCAGGATTTTAAATACAAAGAGGAACACGATTGCAAGCGGCATGATGGTAAACCAGGAGGGGAAGGTGCATCCCTTGTTTGCAGGCTTACCAGAGATTTACCGGGGTTATTGCCATCGGGCGGACATCCCGGGGAACGTCAGTACCCTGCCCTTGGATTTTGTACTGCTCTCTAGGCAGGCTTGGGAAGAAGCAGGGCGGATCCCAGATTCCCTGTCCTTCCCGGCGCGGGAGGTAGCGTTTTTTGCACAAATGAAACGGTGCGGGTACGATGTTGTGGTGGACAGTAACGTAACGGTTGTCTGTAAGGAAAAATGGAAACGTAATTTCGAAATTGCGCCGGGTGATTTTGCCAAATTGGAAGAGCGGTTTGGAGAACATTGGCGGCAGGGCGATATGGCTTATAACCCGAATCTTTGGCAGGGGGACGGGAAGTTCCGGCTGCGGAAGGGATAAAAATAAGTTTCTGCCCTGAGAATCAAGATTCCATCACATTCAAAAGATATACTATTGGAAATGGAGGTTCTTCCTATGGGCGATTTGCCAAAGGTCAATATTTTATTAGCCGCTTATCAGGGGGAAAAGCATATCAAAAAGCAGCTAGACAGCCTTTTGCAGCAGACGTACCCCAATATCACCATTTATATCCGGGACGACGGATCAAAAGATGGCACCATCCGCCTGATCCAGGAATATATTGCGTCAAACCCTACAGGGAAAGACATTATCTTGTTAACGGACGGCATGGGGAACCTGGGCTGCCCAGGGACGTTTTACCAGCTTCTGGGTTCTTGTAAGGAAGCCGATTATTATGCGTTCTGCGATCAAGACGACGTCTGGTATCCAAACAAGGTGAAGTGGGCGGTAGAGAAACTAGAGGCTGAGGGAGAGAGAGAAAAGCCGTGCGTCTATTGTTCTTCCTATGATTATTATACAGAAACCGGGGAATGGATCCGGCGTTCCCCTGCCCAGAAGGAGCATATTACGCTTACCGATGTTTTGTACTATACGCCAGCATCTGGCTTCGTCCTGGTATGTAACGAAGCGGCGCGTAAGGAACTGGCGATGGCAGTCGATCCCGGGCAAGAACTCCATGACCGCTGGATGCTGCGCGGAGCGGCATGTTTTGGGAAAATCCTGGTCGATAAAAGGAGCACGGCGGCGCATATCCGCCATGCAGAAGCGGTGACGGCGGAAGATTCTAGTAATTCCAACTTGATCAAGAGTTTCCTAGAACGTGAAATCTGCGGCAATGCCATGACAGACAGCAAGGAACATCTGAGGTATTTTTTGGAGGTGTTTTGCGACAGGCTGACGGAGGAAGAGAGAGAAAAGCTGCGCCTTTTTACCGCGCCGAATACGTTTCTTTGCCAGATACGGAAGCTGTGCTACCCCAAAAGGCTCCGGGCAAGGCTTGCCGGGGAATTGGCAATCCGTATCTTATTTTTGATTGGGAAGATATAGAAACGCATTCTGGGTTTAGAGGAGCCATATGATTGAGGGAATAGAAAGAAGGAGGAACAATTGGAACGAGGCCAGATTTATGTCATAACCCACAAGCCAGTCGGGCTTTCCTTGCCAGAACATTATACCAAGCTTTATGTAGGAGCCACGCGGCTTCCAGCCGAAGAGAAAGCCGCGCTTAAGGGCTATCGGTTTGACGACAGCGGGGAGCATATTTCCGGGAAAAACCGTAATTTCTGTGAATTGACAGGGCTGTACTGGATTTGGAAGAACCAGAAGGCAGGGCTTGTGGGGATTACCCATTACCGGAGGTTTTTCGTGGAATCTGGCAGGCTGCTTACCATGGGACGGGCGGAAGCGGTTTTAAAGAAGGCGGATATTATCGTAGCGAAACGGCAATGGGTGGAAGGCAACGCTAAAATACATTTTGAGCGGTTCCACAGTAAAAAGGATTTCCACATGGTACGCCAGGTGATAAAGCAGAAATATCCAGATTATCTGGACAGTTTTGACGAAGCGATGGGGAAATGCTTTTTGTTCTCTTATAATATGATGGTATGCAAAAAGGACGTCTTCGACGGTTACTGCGCATGGCTGTTTGATATCCTAGAAGCATGTGAAGCGCAGGCAGATCTGACGGGTTACGACCAGTACCAGCAGCGGATCTTTGGGTTCTTGTCGGAACGTCTTTTGATGGTATACCTTTTGCACCATAAGCTTTCTGTGGCGGAAATGGCAGTCTGGGAAACCGAGGTGGACAAAAGCACGAAATGGGAGAGCAAGAAGTGGGAAATGATAACGGTAGTTAAGAATTTTTGGAACAACCATGGGATAAAAACCATGCGGTATGGGAATGGGCGGTTCCATGCGGCAAAAGATAGAAGAGGAAAGAGGATAGGTACATGAGATTAATCAGAAAACGCATGATTACGCTGTTTCTAGCAGCGCTCCTTCTACTTCAGACAGGGATAGAACCGTATGGCGCCGTTTTGGCGGTTTCTTATGGGGCGACAGGGCAGGGTTCAGGCGAAGGGCAGGAGCCAGGCGAAGGGCAGGAGCCAAGTGAAGGGCAGGAACCGGAGGAAGTTTATTATACGATAACCTTTGACTTGGCAGGCGGATACACCTCGGATGGCTTGGCGGTAGCTTATCAGAAGGTTGCAGAAGGGGAACTGCCAGACGCGGCGGCAGTCGTAGAACCGATACGGACAGGCTATCTGTTCCAGGGGTGGCTGGATGCCGAGGGCGCCTTCTATACGTTTGATCAGCCAGTTACCGAGGATTTTACATTAAAGGCGGCATGGCTTCCCATCACTTACCGGGTACATTATGAACCTGGCGGAGGCGTTGGGGAGATGCCAGATCAAAGCTTTACCTATGGAGAGGAGAAGCAGCTTATTGCCAATCTCTTTACAAAAGACAATTATGCCTTTGCCGGATGGAAGATAAATGGCGTGGTGGTATACAAAAACGGCGCGGCTGTGAAGAACCTGGCAAGCCAGGAGGGGGCGGTCGTCACGTTGGAGGCTGCCTGGGCGCAGGGGAAGTACAATATCCGTTATAATGCGAACGGCGGGAGCGGCACGCTTAAGGATCAGCTCTGTACGTGTGGAAAGACTAGGACATTGCGTAAGAATAAGTTTGAGCGGCCAGGCTATACCTTTGTGGAATGGAATACGAAGAAGGATGGGACTGGGACTTCATACAAGGAAAAACAAAAAGTAAAATCCCTGACGAAAGTGGCAGGCAGCGTAGTGACGCTGTATGCGATTTGGAAAGGGAACCCATACCAGGTGTCTTACAATGGGAATGGGGCAAATAGCGGTTCTGTGGCGGGCAGCAGCCATGTATATGGTGTAAAAAGCACGCTTAGGAAAAATAATTTCCACAGGAAAGGATATACCTTTGTCGGCTGGAATACCCAAAAGGACGGGAAAGGGAAGACGTTTCAAAGCGGGGCTGAGATTTCTAACGGGCTGGTGGTAACGCCTGGTCAGAAGGTAACGCTCTATGCGAAATGGAGTGCGGTGAAGTATACGATTACGTACCAGGCAAAAGGCGGGAAGATGGGGAAATCCTATAAGAAAACGTATACTATCGCGACGGAAACCTTTACCTTGCCAAGACCGACTAGGAGCGGGTACGATTTTGACGGCTGGTATTTAAAGAGCAATTATAAGAGCAGGATCGGCGAAATAAAAAAGGGACGGACCGGGAACGTCAAGCTTTATGCCAAATGGGTGAAATGCAGCGGGAAGGTGAAAAAAGACGCGGCAAAGCTTTCCACTTGTAAGGCGACTGGGAAAGGGAAGGTGAAGGTACAGGCTTCCATTAAAAAGCGGGTCGCAAGTTCAGACGATTATTATTACCTGGTCTATCTAAACCCTATGAGCAAAAAGATCTATAAAATGGCGGAGCGCTGCTATAAGAAGAAGAAAATCACCTTTTCGCTGAAAACGTCTAAGAACCAGGGGTATGCCGTATCTATGTTTGGGATTGCAGTAAAGAAAAAAGGGAAATACCATTTGATCAGCAAGCCTTCCTTTGTAGGCAGCGTGGAGAAGGCGGCAGGGAATAAGATGGGTTATAAGCCTGGGAAGACGAAAAAAGGGATCCAGTTTACCGAGAGCATGGATGAGATTTATGCCTGCGATGCGAAACAGAATTTTCTGAACCTTACGGTTTCTATGGTCTGCACGGATGGCAAGGTTCCTTATAAGTACAATGGGAAGACGTATTATTTCAATTCCCTGGATTATTACCAGCAGGTAGTAAAAGACTGCAACAAGCGCGGCATCAGCGTGACCATGCAGATCCTGCTGGACTGGACCTGGGGGCAGACGGATCTGATCGCGTCGCCAGCGAGGATTTATAAAGCGGCGCCCTTCTATAGCTGGAACTTGTCTTCCAATGCGGCCAGGGAAAAAATGGAAGCGCTTTTCTGCTATGTGGGCAAGGTCTTTGGGAAAAAGAAATGCTATGTGTCAAACTGGATCTTAGGGAATGAGATCAATAACCCAAAGGCCTGGAATTATGCCGGAGGCATGTCGGAAAGCAAGTATTTTAAGTCGTATGCGCATGCGTTCCGCGCGCTTTACTATGCCGTACGGAGCCAGTATTCCAACGCGCATATTTTTATCTGTATGGACAATTGCTGGAACATTGCCGTGCCAGGCGGGTATTCGACGAAACGCTCCATCCAAAAGGTAGTAAAATACTTAAAAGACATCAACAAAGGGATCAAATGGAACCTGGCCTACCATGCGTATTCGTATCCCTTGACGTATACAAAGGTCTGGGAAGGGTTTGGGATTACGAATAAAGCAAGCACGCCCAGCATTACGATGAAAAACCTGAAGGTACTGACCAGCTTTATCAAGAAGAATTATGGATCCTCCGTACGGATTATCTTATCGGAGCAAGGATATTCTTCTTCCTGGGGACAGCCAGCACAGGCGGCTGCTTTGGCGTACAGTTATTATATTGCGGCGTGTAACCCTATGGTCGACGCGTTTATTATAAGAAGCTACCGAGATAACCCAGAAGAGGCTTCCCAGGGTCTGAGCATGGGGATTGAAGGCAAAGAAGCGTTTATGGTATTTAAGAAAATGGATACATCGAGTTCGTTCCGCTACACCAACCGTTACCTGGGGCTGATTGGGGCGAAAAAGTGGTCGAAGCTTATCCCAAATTTCAGCAAAACACGGATGTGGAAGATGTACCGGAAGACATAGGGCTACTGCGCGCGTCCTAGGCAGCAGCCATGCCAGGGAGCCGAATCCCTGCGCCTTTGGGCCAGCTAGGAGAGGAAAAGCAAGCATATGGAAAAAGAGCATTCCGTAACCTTTAATTTTATTATGAATTTTATATTGACGGCGTCTTCGTTCCTGTTCCCGCTGATTACGTTCCCCTATGTGTCCCGGACGCTGCTCCCGGCTGGGAATGGGAAGGTTGATTCGGCTATGGCGGTCGTGTCGTACTTTACCATGGTGGCCATGCTTGGGATCCCGACGTACGGCATCCGGGCGTGCGCCCAGGTACGGGACGATAAGGAGAAGCTTTCTCGGACTGTCCAGGAAATTCTGGCCATCAACCTGGGAATGGCAGTCCTGGTCTATGTAGTATTTGGCGCGTCGCTGGCCTGGGTTCCAAAGTTTGCTGAAAACAGGACGTTGTTTCTGGTAATGGGGACGGCAATCCTGTTGAACGTGATTGGCGTAAGCTGGCTGTATGCCGCCTTGGAGCAATATGCATATATTACAGCAATCTCCATGGTGATGAAAGCGTTAGGCGTGGTCTTGATGTTCCTGTTTGTGCACCGGCCGGAGGATTTCGTTATCTACGGTGGGATTACCGTAATTTCTAACGTAGGCTCTTATATTTTTAATTTCCTCCGTATGGGAAAATATGTTATAATAAAGCCGTTGGGCAATTATAACTTTAAGCGCCATATGAAGCCCATCGCTATTTTCTGTGCTATGACAGTAGCCACCAGCATTTATACAAACCTGGATATCGTTATGCTGAATTTTATCAGCGGCGACGTACAGACAGGGTATTATTCCGCATCTGTGAAGGTAAAGACCATCCTTGCAAGCCTTGTGACGTCGCTTGGGGCAGTCCTGCTCCCAAGGCTCTCGTATTATATTGAAAAGGGGATGCAAAAAGAGTTTAAACAGATGGCGGTAAAGGCCTTGCAGTTTGTCTGGATGATGGCGCTGCCAGTCACCATTTATTTTATGATGTTTGCAAAAGAGAGCATAGGGTTCCTGTCTGGGCAGGCTTATGCGCCGGCGGCGGAGCCTATGTGCATCATCCTGCCTACGGTCGTATGGATTGGCCTGTCAAATATTTTTGGTATGCAGATTTTAGTGCCTACTGGCCGCGAGAAGGAGGTTATGAAATCTGTTTTAGCCGGAGGTATGGTAGATCTGGCGCTGAACCTTGCGCTAATCCCGAAGCTTGGGGCGTCCGGCGCGGCCATAGGGACGGTAATGGCAGAATTGGTGGTCGTACTGGTACAGATGATTGCATTAAAAGGATTCCTGTCAGATATTCAAAGGACGTGTAGGATTTCCTATTATTTTGTGGCGCTGCTGCCTGCAATGGCAGTATCCTGGCTGGTGAAAAAAACACTGACACAAATGCTTGCGGCATACGATCTGGGAGTGCAGGGAACAAATTTCCTAGTGCTTGCGGCTACGGCAGCCATGTTTTTCGGGATTTATCTCAGCGTGCTGCTGTTGGAGAAAGAACCGGTTTCTAGAGAATACCTCGCGCCGTATTTGCAGAAATGGAAGAGGAAGACGTAGAGGGTGTGCAGAACATGCCAGGCATCGGATGGAACGTGTATGGCATATCCACGTTTCGGCATTACGTAAAGGAGGAACATTTATGGAAATCGCAGCAAAAAGGCTGGCAGCAGCATTTCTGGCGTTCGTGCTGGTATGCGGCGCATGGGCGGAGCCTGTTTGCGCAATGGGACGCTTGCCTGCATTACAAGAAGAGCATGGCGTGCAGCCTGGGGAACAAGAGGAAGGTACGGCTGTAGACAAAGGGATATGGCAGCCGGAGGGATCTGAGCCGGAAGACGGGCAGGAAGAAGCTTATTATACGGTTACGTTTGGCTATGCCGGAGGTACGGATGGCGAGGGGGCGCAAGAATCCAGCCAGAAGGTGGCGGCAGGGGAACTGCTGCGCCCAGAGGATGTAAAGGCGCCAGAACGTCTGGGATACGTGTTTGCAGGATGGACCGACGAGGCAGGGGAGCTTTGGGAAACAGATCTTCTCATTCAGGAAGGCGCCGTATTTACTGCTGTCTGGGAACCAGTTACTTACTGGGTATGTTTTCAAAGCGAAGGTTCAGGTGAGATGCAGCCGCAGCGTTTTACCTATGATGTGGAGCAGCCCTTGGCTCCCTGTGCATTTTCCAGGACGGGCTATGTGTTTGTAGGCTGGCAGTATGGCGGTGAGGCGCTTGCAGACGGTGCGTCTGTGAAGAATCTGTCCAGCGAACAAGAATCAAGGGTTACGTTAGAGGCTATTTGGCAGAAACAGACGTATACCATCCGCTTCGATGCAAACGGCGGCACGGGGCGTATGGAACCGATGGTCTGCACCTATGGCAAGCAGCGGCAGTTATCCGCCAATAAGTTCAAGCGGGCA
The DNA here is from genome assembly GCA_948470065.1 of uncultured Eubacterium sp. Classification (GTDB taxonomy): domain Bacteria; phylum Bacillota; class Clostridia; order Lachnospirales; family Lachnospiraceae; genus Petralouisia. Next base: position 29,284 of record CAOKNO010000001.1, read on the forward strand.
GGCTATACGTTTAAAGGCTGGAATACCCGTAAGGATGGGAAGGGGGCTTCTTTCCAAAACAAGCAGAAGGTCCAGTCCTTGAGCGATACGCCAGGAAAAGAAGTCGTCTTGTACGCTATGTGGGACGGGAACCCCTATAAGGTAAAGTACAATGGGAACGGCGCCACGGGCGGGAAAATGAAAAGCAGCAGTTTTACGTATGGCAAGGAAGGAAGGCTTCGGGCGAATGCATTCCGTAAGAAGGGCTACACGTTCAAGGGCTGGAGCGCCAAGGCAAATGGAAAAGACAAGAAGTATCAAAATAAGCAGAGGATCAAAAACCTTACCACAAAGCATGGGGCGTCTGTCAGCCTCTATGCCAGGTGGAAGCTAACGAAATATACCATTTCCTATAAGCTAAAGGGCGGGAAGCTGAAAAAGGCAGGGAAGAAAACGTATACCATCAAGACGAAGACGTATTCCTTGCCAATCCCTGTAAGGAAAGGCTATGATTTTGACGGATGGTACAAGGATCCCAAGTATAAGAAGCGCATAAGCCAGGTGAAGAAAGGGAGCACCGGGAATTTAAAATTATATGCCAAATGGGTGAAATGCAAGCGGAAGCCACAGGCAGGCTCCGCTGCCATTACCAAATGTGAGGCGGCCGGCACAGGAAAGGTGAGCGTAAAGGCTGTGATCCCGAAGCGTATTGCCAGTTCGGACGACTGCTATTACCTGGCATACGTCAATCCAGTAAACGGCAGGTTCCATAAAGCGGCGAAAAAGGCTTACAAGAAGGGGAACATCAGCTTCACCTTAAAGACGTCCGATAACCCAGGCTATGCAGTTTCGATGTTTGGGATTGCTGTGAAAAAGGATGGCAAATACGAATTGATCAGCAGGCCTGTGTTTGTAGGAAATGTAGAGAAGGCCGCGAAAAATAAAAAGGCTTACCAGCTTGGGAGAACGAAAAAGGGGATCCAGTTTGCAGACAGTGTGGCGGAACTAGAGGCAGCGGGAGCGAAGCAGACGTTTTTAAATGTGAACTATTCCCAGATCCGGGGTTCGGCGTCCGTGCCGTACCAGTACAATGGCAAGACGTATTATTTTGACCCGCTGTACGCCCAGCAGGAGCTTGTAAAGGAATGCAACAAGAAGAAAATCATTGTCACATTCCAGATTATGCTGGACTGGACAGAAGGCGATACCAATCTTATCCCGCCAGAGGGACGGATCCGGGGCGCTGCGCCGTATTACGCGTGGAATGTCCAGGACAATGCGGCGCGTGAGAAAATGGAAGCCGTATTCTGTTATCTGGGAAAGCTGTTCGGGCAGAAAAAATGCTATGTGTCGAACTGGATTTTGGGCAATGAGATCAGCAGCGCAAGGGACTGGAATTATGCCGGGCATATGTCGGAAAGCAATTATTTCAGGAATTATGCGTACGCTTACCGTGCATTTTACAGTGCAATCCGCAGCCAGGCAGCCAATGCCCATGTATTTGTATGCACCGACCATTATTGGAACTTTGCGGCTCCGGGAGGATATAGCGCGAAAAAGTCGATCGAATCCTTTGTGTATCATCTAAACAGTATCCAAGGCGGGCTGAGATGGCACCTTGCATTCCATCCATATTCCCACCCGCTGCCTTATACAAAGGTATGGGAAGGATACTTAATCAAGGACGACGAAAGTACGGAAAGCGTGACCATGAAGAACCTACATGTGCTTACCGATTATATCCAAAGGACGTATGGCACGTCGGTGCGGATTATCCTATCTGAGTTAGGCTATAGTTCCACGATGGGGCAGGCCAACCAGGCGGCTGCGCTTGCATACAGCTATTATATCGCGGCATGCCATCCGATGGTGGACGCATTTATTATCCGCAGCTACCGCGATAACCAGTGTGAGGCAGCCCAAGGGCTTTTGATGGGGATAGAAGGCAAGGAAGCGTTCCAGGTGTTCCAGCATATGGATACCCCAGGCACATTCCAATATACAGACCGTTACCTAGGGGTAATCGGCGCGTCTTCCTGGCATAACGTAATCCCAGGTTTCCAAAAGGAGAAGCTGTCAACCATGTACCGGATCCCATAAGGGATCCAGAGTTTAGAGAAAGGAGCGTACAATCCAGGAAGGGAGGCTCTTACCTGTGATTGTAGATTGAGTTATGGAACGAGTTATGAAAAATAAAATAAAACGTATCTTTACAGTATGCTTGGCAATGGTTTTATCCTGTAGTGTTTGGGCAGAACCATATTATGCCACAGGGAATATGAGTTTGGAAAACCAGGAAAGCATCCTGGATATGGAAGATGCGATAGATGAAAGCAGCCCGCAGGAAGGCAGCCAGGATGCGGTAGAACTGCAGGATGCAGCGCACACAGTTATCTTCCACTTTGCAGGCGGCAAGAATGCAGATGGGGCGGAGGACGTGCAGGTTGAAGTAGAAGACGGCCAGCCTGTGGACAAGGAGCTGTTAGAAGGCGTCCAGAAGACGGGGTATCTGTTGGAGGGCTGGATAGATGCGCAGGGCAATGCATTCGATGTGGATCAGAAGATCCAAAATAGCATGGAGGTTACGGCGGTCTGGAAGCCGATTACATACCGGGTACGGTTTGAAGCAGGCAAAGGGACGGTAGAGGGTTCCATGGAAGAATTAGTCCTTACCTACGATAAGGAGCAGGCGCTGCCTTTGAATACGTTTTACCGCTCCACGTATGCGTTTGACGGCTGGCAGTACGGGGACGACGTATTAGCAAACGGTGCAAAGGTCAAGAACCTGGCGAGCGAGGATGGGGCGGAAGTGACGTTGACTGCAACCTGGCGGAAGCTGTCAGGGACCTATACCGTCCAGTTTGTAGCAAACGGCGGGACTGGGAAAATGGATGATATGGTAAGCTCCTGCGGCAAGCGGAGAACTTTGCCATCCAATAAATACAAACGCACAGGCTATACGTTTGCAGGATGGAATACCCAGAAGGATGGGAAAGGGATCACATATGCAAATAAAGGGCAGATCCCATCGCTAAGCGATGAAGCCGGGAAAACAGTATATCTTTATGCAATGTGGAAAGGCATTCCGTATACGGTAACATACAATGGGAATGGCGCAACCAGCGGGAAGATGGCTGCAACCAGCCATGTGTATGGGACGCCGGGCGCGCTCCGGGCGAACGCATTCCAGCGCAAGGGCTATCGGTTTAACGGTTGGAATACCAAAAAGGATGGGAAAGGTAAGTCCTACAAAGACAAAGAAAAAGTAAAGGATCTGACGTCAAAAGAGGGGGCGTCCGTAACGCTTTATGCGAAATGGAAGACCGCGACGTATAAGGTTACTTATAAGCTAAACGGCGGGAAGCTGAAAAAAGCGGGCAAAAAATCTTATACCATAAAGACAAAGACGTATACCTTGCCAATTCCTACCAGGAAAGGCTATGATTTTGACGGATGGTACAAGGACGCGAAGTTCAAAAAGAGGATTGGCGAAATCAAAAAGGGTTCGGCAGGGAACCTGGCTCTTTATGCAAAATGGGTAAAGGGCGGTAAGAAGGCAAAGAGCAATTCTGCTAAGATTACCCAATGCAAGGCGTCTGGCAAAGGGAAAATCACGGTAAAGGCAACGCTTAAGAGCAGGATAGCTAGTTCCGATGATAAGTATTACCTGGTGTATGTCGATCCATTTACGAAAAAATTATACCGTATGGCAGAGAAAACGTATAAGAATAAGAAAATTACGTTTACCTTGAAGACGGCAAAGAACCAGGGCTATGCCACTTCGATGTTTGGGATTGCGATCAAAAAGGATGGGAAATACAAGCTGATCAGCAAGCCGTCTTTTGTGAGCAATGTTGAAAAGGCAGCTACAAATGTGGCGAAGCATAAGGCAGGGAAGACGAAAAAGGGGATACAGCATGATATTGCGCTGAGCGGGAAGCAGGCCCGTAAGGATCTGAAGCTGAGCCATATGTTTACAAATATCCATCTTTCGGAGATTTACCGGAACCCAACTGTTACATACACATACAATGGGAAGAAATATAAGTTTGCTGATTTGTACGGCATCACAGATTTGGTAAGGAACTGCAACAAAGAGGGCATTGTGTTTACGGCGCAGCTTCTGTTGGATTGGGTGGATGGGAAGACATACCTAATCGCGCCGGAAGGCAGGGTTAAGAACCCAGATCCGCTGGCAAACGGATATTACCAGTGGAATGTCAGGGATACGAAAGCACGCGAAGAGATGGAGGCTATCTTCTGCTACTTAGGAGAGATCTTTGGGCAGAAGGACTGCTATATTACAAACTGGATCCTGGGGAACGAGGTAAACTGCCCCGTACGGTGGAATTACGCCGGAAATGTGCCAGAGTCTAAGTATATGAAGGATTATGCATTTGCGTTCCGCGCACTGTATTCCGCAGTACGGAGCCAGCGCAAAAATTCCAGCGTATTTATCTGTACGGATCATTATTGGAATTTTGCAGAGCCACGGGGTTACAGCGCAAAGAATACCATTGACTCTTTTGCAAAACAGTTGAACAGTATTCAAAAAGGGGTGAAATGGAACCTTGCGTTCCATCCATATTCCCATCCGCTGACGTATACGAACGTATGGGAAGGAATCCGGATTACGAACGACAATAGCACGGAGAGCATTACCATGAAGAACCTGAACGTGCTGACCGATTATATGAAAAAGACATACGGATCGTCGGTGCGTATTATCCTGTCTGAACTTGGATATACTTCTACTTCAGGGCAGGCAAACCAGGCGGCAGCAATTGCTTACAGCTATTATATGGCGGCATGTAACCCCATGGTAGATGCATTTATTATCCGCAGCTATAGCGAACAGCCTGTGGAAGTGGCGCAGGGGCTTGCGATGGGGATCCATGGCAAGGAAGCTTACAATGTGTTTAAGTACATGGATCAATCCAAAGGGTTCTCCCATACCAACCGGTATCTGGGCGTTGTGGGCGCGCCGTCCTGGCAGAGCGTGATCCCAGGGTTCCGGTCCAGCAGGATTACGAAGATGTACCGCAAGTAACACCTCGAGAAACAGCGGCGTGTGAACCGTAACGGTCTGTGGACAAGAGGCTGCGTTAAGATGCGCAGCCTCTTGAATCTTTTGGGAAGAAGTGTTAGAATTGGAGAATCAGGAACGAAGAATATAGGATTTGGAGGTTATCCATGAAAGGAATTATTTTAGCCGGAGGATCCGGCACTAGGTTATATCCTTTGACAAAATCAATTTCCAAGCAGATTATGCCGATTTATGACAAGCCGATGATATATTATCCCTTGTCCACGCTGATGCTTGCAGGGATCCGGGAGGTCCTGATTATCTCGACCCCGCGGGATCTGCCTGTGTTTGAAGATTTGTTAGGGGATGGGAGCCAGCTTGGGATGCGTTTTGCATATGCGGTCCAGGAATACCCCAGGGGCCTTGCGGATGCCTTCCTGATTGGGGAAACGTTTATTGGGAATGACGCCGTAGCCCTGGTGCTGGGAGATAATATCTTCTACGGGCAGAGTTTTTCTAAAGTGTTACTGCGGGTTGCAGAACGGACAATGAGCCAGCCGGGGGCGACGATATTTGGGTATTATGTCAGGGATCCAAGGGAATACGGCGTGGTGGAATTTGATGAAGAAGGGACAGCTATTTCCATTGAAGAGAAGCCGGAATATCCAAAGTCCAATTATGCAGTGCCAGGGCTGTATTTCTATGACAATGACGTGGTGGAGATTGCAAAGAATGTCAAGCCTTCTTTGCGTGGGGAAATTGAGATTACCAGCATTAATAACGAATATTTACAGCGTGGCAGCCTGAAGGTGGAAACGCTTGGGCGCGGGTTCGCCTGGCTGGATACCGGGAACCACGACATGCTGCTGGCGGCCGCGGATTTTGTATCGGCGTTCCAGAAACGCCAAGGGCTTTATATCTCCTGTATTGAAGAAATTGCTTACAAACGCGGTTTTATTGATGTAGAGCAGCTTGAAAGGCTGGCGGAGCCATTGTTAAAGACAGATTATGGCAAGTACCTGATGGAGATTGCAGAAGGGCTGTAGGAAATGAAATGCTTGGAGGAATAGGAAAATGGGAAAGATCAAGGTAACGGATAACTGCAACGGGATTGCAGGGCTGAAGGTGATTGAACCTGCGGTGTTCGGGGACGCCAGAGGTTATTTTATGGAAACCTACAATTATCAAGATTTTGCAGAGGCTGGGATAGGCTGTACCTTTGTGCAGGACAACCAGTCTTCCTCGAAAAAGGGCGTGCTGCGGGGGCTTCATTTCCAGATCCATTATCCCCAGGACAAGCTGGTCCGTGTTGTAAACGGCGAGGTGTTCGACGTTGCGGTAGATCTGCGGGAAGGCTCAGAAACCTTTGGAAAGTGGTTTGGCGTGATCTTATCGGCGGAGAATAAGAAACAATTTTTTATCCCCAAGGGATTTGCCCATGGGTTTGTGGTATTGTCGGAATTTGCAGAATTTTGTTACAAGGTGACGGATTTCTACCATCCGAACGACGAAGGCGGGCTGTTGTGGAAGGATAACGAAATCGGCGTGCAATGGCCGATGCCAGAAGGCATGTCGGAAGATGATTTGATCCTGTCAGACAAAGATAAGGTATGGGGCGGGCTGAAGGAATACATGCAGGAACGTAGCATAACATAGAAATTAAGGCGTGTAAGCCGTATCTAGCAGGGAGTTTTCAATCTGTATGGCTGTAAGCAGCCAGGAAAGAATGGAGAAGATTATGAGAAAGAGGTTATTGGCGCTTGTTTTGGCGGCAGCCATGGCGGTTTCTATGGTTCCTTTGGATGTATCTGCCTCTTCCACAAGCGCAGGGCAAGAGGCGCCAGCCCAGGATACGGGCGGGATGCTAGAGGGCGCAACCCCCCTAGAGGGCTGGGAGCCTCACGTTGGCGGGATGGAAATAGAGCATGTGGAACTGACGGAGGACATGGAGGAAGGGTTACAGGAAGTAGATCCGGATGAGGTTTCACAGGCGAAAAAGCAGGCGGCAGGCAATAGTGGCCTGCGTGCTTCCCAAACGTACCGCAGCAGTTGGGATGCGTATTCGTCGAATTATGTGTACAATTATCTGAACCAGAAGCAGAAGGTCTTTTGGGATGCGTTGGACTACATTTGTTATAAGTATATGACGACGAATAAGGATGCGGTTCTGGTTGGGTGGGGAGATAGCGCGTATACGGACCTGGTAGCGAATTACCGTAAGATTGGATTGAGCTGGGAGGAGGCCAAGAATGTCTATCTGATGTTTACGTATTCCAATCCCCAGTATTACTTTGTGGACAGCAGCATGCTTAGTTCCAGTTCTTCCGAGGATTGGACGATCGTCCTGTATGGTGAGTTTGCGGATGGGAAGAGGCGGAAGTCCGAAACAAAGAACGTAAAGGCACAGATTACCGCTATGGGGAAGGAAATTGCCAAGGGGAAGACCGATATGGAAAAGGCAAAAATCGCCCACGATTTGATTATCCGTAAGGTAAGGTACGACCAGTATTACAACTCGCAGTATCCCAGCACAATATACCATCAAAGCGCATATAGCGTATTTTGTGATAATTATACCGTGTGCGCTGGGTATACGAAGGCGTTTGAGCTGCTGATGAACGCGGCGGGCATTGACTGTATCGGGGTAACCAGCCCAAGCCATGCCTGGAACCTGGTCCGTCTGAATGATTCCTGGTATCAGGTCGACTGTACCTGGGACGACCTGGACGGGCAGGGCGGGTATGCAGGCATGTATATGTATTTCGCGCGCAGCACGGCAATGATCACTGGGAAATTAGACCGTTATAATACGCATCAGATGGAAGCCCATTACAATGGCAAGGTGCCAAAATGCCCGTACGATTCCGGCGCGACTACGACGAATGCAGGGACGGTCAAAAAGCCGTCTTCTACCGTTGCAAAGCCGAAGATGACGAAGAAGAAGGTATCCGGCGGGCTGCGGATTACGCTGCGCACCACTACGCCAAAGGCAAAGATATATTATACGCTGGACGGCAAGGAGCCTTCGCCCTCGGGCGCGAAATGTATCTTGTATCGCAAGCCGTTTAAGGTATCTTCAAACGTAACGGTAAAAGCAGTCGCAGTATGCGACGGCAAGTGGGATAGCAAGATCCTCTCTTCTAAGGTGTACGGCAAGATTTATACTGTGAAATTTAACACCAGAGGCGGGAAGAAGATTTCATCTAAGAAGGTATATGCAAACTCAACCGTGAAAAAGCCGTCCAAACCGAAACGTTCCGGCTATAAATTTGCCGGATGGTATCAGGATAAGAAATATAAAAAGCCCTGGAATTTCAAAGGGAAAGTCAAAAAGAGCATGACATTGTACGCGAAGTGGAATAAGAAATAATAGAGAGGCTTTTGCACTGAGGAGCAAAGATGGTGCTTCCTGGATGCAAAAGCCTCTCTATTTGTTTATTTATGGTTGTGTAGTAGAAATGGCTGGAATATCTATTCTTTTTTGCCATTCCAAACCACGTTTAAGTAGGCGTTGTTTTTTGGATGGTACATACGGAAAATAATATGATCCGCTGTTCCATTGAAGCTCATTTTTTTGTTTGTAAAGGATGTTTTGCTGCAAGTGTTTACCACGTAAGAGCTTGCGCCATACTTGATGTCGATGGATACGATTTTCCAGCCTTTTGCAGCCTTGATTGTGACTTTCTGGTTCTTTAAGCTCGAAGTATGGAAATAGTTGCATTCCGTAGTGAAATGAAATCTGGAAGTGAAATTCAGCTTGCCGATTTTAAAGGTACGGAATGGATTTGTATAATTCTTAACGGTGATATTGGACTTTAAGGTCTGTTTGCCGATTTTGAAGGAAACGGTGGCTTTTCCGGTTGTCTTAAAAAAGTAGATACGGAGGTTGCCATTCTTGTCAATGTAAGGCCGTGCCACAGCCGGGTTCGTGCTTTTTAAGGACTTGATGGCAGAAGCCTTGGGGCCGCGTTTGCTGCCTTGGCGGTAAATCGGGATTGTGGCAAACGTCGCAGGCAGATCCTGCGGAACGGCGTAAAATGTCAGGCTCCGGTAAGAGGTTGGGATGTAGTAATTTGCCGTAGCGGCTTCTGTGGTAACAGACGGCGCCTGCAAAGGGGATAAGATACTAAACGTTAAGATCATACAGGTTAACAGTAGTGACGAAAGTTTGTTTGGTACGTGTTTCATAATAAGACCTCCCTTGTCTAAACTGTGTTTAGGATGCGGGGGCAGGATGTATCCTCTGCCGCTTTGTAATTGTGTGTGCCCGCGATTTAAAGGTAACACATTTTTAGGAAAAATACAATGGGGGATGGAAGAACCATATTTGCATCGCGGAACTGTTACAATAAATTGATTCTTTTAGAAAATAATGGTATACTAACGGAAATGGGGAGCCTGGTGATCATAATTTGTCGTAGAAAAGGAACATTAATAGCGTATGGGACAGAAATCAAAAAACATTATTTCGGAGATAGTAGAGAATCGCAGTTTAATTAAGAGCCTGGCGAAGAATGATTTTAAGACGAAGTTTGCCGGCTCGTATTTGGGGATTATCTGGGCGTTTGTACAGCCAGTGGTGACGGTGTTCATCTATTGGTTTGTCTTTGACAAGGCATTGGGCGCGCGCGCGTCCATCCGTGGGGAATTGCCGCTTCCGTATGTGCTGTGGCTGGTTTCCGGGATTGTGCCGTGGTTTTTCTTCTCAGACTGCCTCAGCGCAGGGACCGTGGCGTTGGTGGAATACAGTTACCTGGTCAAGAAGGTCGTGTTTCACATTGATATCCTTCCAGTGGTTAAGGTGGCGTCGTCAGTGTTTGTGCATGTTTTTTTCGTTGCGTTCACTGTTATATTATTCTTAATCTATGGGTTTATGCCAGATTGGTATATGTTACAGGCGTTTTATTACAGCATTGCAGTGCTGCTTTTGGCGCTGGGGCTGTCGTATCTTACGAGCGCGGTATCTGTGTTTTTCCCGGATGTGCGCCAGATCGTAAATATTGGGCTTCAGATCGGAGTCTGGGCTACGCCGATTATGTGGAATATCAATGATATGAAGGAGAAAATCCCAAGCGCCGCGATGGCGGTGTTGAAATGCAATCCGTTTTATTATATAGTAATGGGATACCGGGAAGCCTTTATCGATAAGGTATGGTTTTGGGAGCATCCTGGGATGACGGCTTATTTCTGGATTTTTACCGTGGCTTGTTGTGTGCTGGGCGTTGCCGTATTCCGGCGGCTTAAGGTACATTTTGCAGATATGCTCTAAGCAGTTTTTCGGTGGAAGCTTAGGAAAGCGGATTAAGGGAGTTTCGCAATTACCTATTTATTTGGTTGGCATTAAGGAAAGGATTGTGATGGGCATATGGACAAGACAGCAATTATGGTGACGCAGGTTAGTAAAATATATAAGCTATACGATACGCCCAAAGCCCGTCTGAAGGATGCGCTGGGGCTTACGAGGCATCCGGCTTACCGGGAACATGCGGCGCTTCATGATATTACGCTAGAGGTGAAAAAGGGAGAGACTGTGGGGATTATCGGGACGAATGGTTCCGGGAAATCTACGCTCCTTAAGATTATCACAGGGGTGATCCAGCAGACGGAAGGCAAGGTGTCCGTGGAAGGCAGGATCTCTGCCTTGTTGGAGCTGGGCGCAGGGTTTAACGGTGAGTATACAGGGATTGAGAATGTATATCTCCAAGGGACGATGATGGGGTTTACACGGGAAGAGATTGCAGCGAAGATGGATGATATCCTGGAGTTTGCCGATATCGGGGATTTCGTGCATCAGCCGGTGAAGACGTATTCCAGCGGGATGTTCGTGCGCCTTGCCTTTGCGGTTGCGATTAATATAGACCCGGAGATTTTAATTGTGGACGAAGCTTTGTCTGTGGGAGATGTGTTTTTCCAGGCAAAGTGTTACCGTAAATTTGAAGAATTTAAATCCATGGGCAAGACCATCTTGTTTGTAAGCCATGATTTAAGCAGCATTACGAAATACTGTGACCGGGCGGTGCTTTTGAACAAGGGCAGGAAGGTGATGGAAGGCACGCCAAAAGAAGCGGTGGATCGGTTTAAAATGGCGTTGGTGGAACAGGAAGAGGCGCAGCGCAAGGAGAATACGGCGCTGTGGAAGCCAGGGCAGGAGGGGGAGAAGTGGAGCGATATGCTTCCGGTGAACCCGGAAACCTTGGAATATGGCGATAAGAAAGCAGAAATTATAGATTTTGCAATTCTGGACAAGACGGGGAAAATCACAAACGTCATTGAAAAGGGGGAGCCTTGTACCATCCGGATGAAGGTATGGTTCCGCGAGGATGTGGCAGAGCCGATTTTTGCATTTACGTTAAAGACCCTGATGGGGATTGAAATTACAGGGACAAATACCATGCTGGAGAAGCAGGCCGTAGAACCGAGGAAGGCCGGGGAGGTGCAGACGGTAAGCTTTACCCAGCGTATGGCGCTCCAGGGCGGGGAATACCTGTTGTCCTTTGGATGTACGGGATATGAGCAGCAAGAGTTTAAGGTACACCACCGTCTGTATGATGTGTGCAGCCTTGCGGTAATTTCGCAAAAAAATACCGTAGGTTTTTTTGATATGGAATCTTCTGTAACGGCAGAAACTAGTGTACTGGCATAAGGTAGAGGAACAGAACGATGGCAAATAAATTTAATGTGGTAAGGGTAAGGCCCCATTTGGTAGAAGAACGCGTATTGGCGCTCCAAGGCTGGATGTATGGGATGCAGCCGGGCGATCATGTGGAAATCACTCTGGACGGGCGGAAGCTGCCGTTTGAGATGAAGGCGTACGACGGTATGGAGGTGCGCCAGCGTTATTCGGAACTGGATCTTGGGATTGACAAGGAGTATTACCTCTATGTGAAGCTGCCCGAGGGCTTCGGAAGAGACGCAGCGTTAGAGTTATGGGTGGTGGATGAAGATGGGAACCATACCCACAGTGCGGACAGGAAGCTGGAGGCTGCGGGGACAAGGCAGGAGAAAAGGCGCAGGGAATTGGAGCGGCTTCCTCTGTATCGTGAGAAAGCGTCTAGGCTGGAAACATTGATGTCCCAGGTGGATTACTACATTGAGCAGGTTGTACTGGGCAAAGGCAAGTGCTATATCAAGGGTTGGGCGGCTGCGGCAGAGCCCGTTACAATTACAGTCAAGGATGCTGGCGGCAGGCCGTTGGAAGGAGAGGTGTCCCGCCACGAACGCAAAGACGTCAATAAAGTGTATCGGGAAGCGCTCTCCCTTCCAGATTGCGGGTTTGAGGTGACGCTGCCCCACCATGGGCTTTCTGGGGTGACGTTGGAATTGTCCTCTGGGCGCCGGAAGGCCGTGGTAAAGATCCCAGTGGTGTCAACGTTTGTATCGGAGCAAGTGATTGGCCATGGCATTGTGGGAAGGGGAATCCGATTTTTCCAGCATTACGGCTTACGGCCATTCCTGGCCAGGACGATGGAAATAGCAATGCATAAGCCCTCTAGCCAGGGGGATTACGGCAGGTTCTTTGAGGAAATGAAGCCTACGCAAGAAACGTTAAGGAAGCAGGCAGAGGAAGCCTTAACATGGGAAGAACGCCCGTTATGTTCGATTGTCGTGCCGTTGTATAAAACGCCCATTAAATATCTGGCAAAGCTTGTGGAATCCGTACAATCTCAGTCTTACAGCAAGTGGGAGCTGTGTTTGTCGGACGGGAGCGGGGAAGGCTCCCCATTAGAGGAGTATTTACGGAAGCTAGAGAAGCAGGAGAAGCGGGTAAAGGTCATACAAAACGGTTCCCCTCTTCGGATTTCAGAAAATACGAACGCTGCCTTACGTGCGGCTTCCGGGGACATAATCGTATTTGCAGACCACGACGATATGTTAACGCCGGATGCGCTTTATGAATGTGTGAAAGCATTGTGGGGGCAGCCAGGCGCGGATATGGTTTATTCGGATGAAGACAAGGTTTCTATGAATGGGAAACGGTATTTCCAACCGCATTTCAAGTCGGATTACAATCCGGATCTGCTGTGCAGCATGAATTATTTCTGCCATCTAGTGGCTGTGAGGAAAAGCCTGCTCGATCAGGTGGGCGGCTTGGATCCGGCGTTTGACGGCGCGCAGGATTATGATTTTGTGCTGCGCTGTACCGAGCATACGCAGGAAATACGCCATATCCCAAAGGCGTTGTACCATTGGCGCGCCCATGAAAATTCTACGGCTGAGAACCCGGAGAGCAAGCGGTATGCGTTTGAAGCGGGGATGCGGGCAATCCAGGCGCATTATGACAGGAGAAAGATTCCCGCAGAGGTTGTGATGGGGGAATATCCAGGGCTGTACCGGACGTATTACCATTGGAAAGAGCAGCCCCTTGTGTCCATTTTAATCCCGAATAAGGATCACACGGAGGATTTGGAAAAATGCATCCAGTCGGTTGCTGCTTGCTCGTATTCCAATTATGAAGTGATTGTCATTGAAAATAACAGCGAACTGCCAGAAACATTTGCCTATTATAAGAAGCTGGAAGCAGCGTATCCAAACGTCCATGTCGTCTATTGGGAAGGCGGGTTTAACTTTGCAGCCATCAATAATTACGGCGCAGGCTATGCCAAGGGGGAATACCTGCTGTTTTTGAACAACGATACGGAAATGATACGGCCGGACTGCCTGTGGGAATTGTTAGGGCCGTGTATGCGCGACGACGTGGGGATTGTAGGGGCGCGGCTTTATTATGAGGACGATACGATACAGCACGCCGGAGTGGTGATTGGGTTCGGCGGGATTGCAGGGCATACGTTTATCGGCTTTGATAGGGCTGCGAACGGTTATTTTTCCAGGATCATCTGCGCACAGGATTACAGTGCGGTGACGGCGGCCTGTATGATGACGAAGAAATCCGTATTCGATCAGGTGGGCGGCATGACGGAAGAGCTCGTCGTAGCCTTTAACGATATTGATTATTGTATGAAAGTACGGGAACTTGGGAAACTGGTAGTATACAACCCTTATGCGGAACTGTACCATTACGAATCGAAATCGCGCGGGCTAGAGGATTCCCCAGAGAAACAGGAACGGTTTTACAAAGAGATGAAGTGGTTTGTGGAGAAATGGAAGGCGGTAATGGACAAGGGGGATCCTTATTACAACCCGAACCTTACGCTGTCGAAAGCAGATTTTTCCCTCAAACAAGTGTGATGGAGGAGAAGTGATGGAGAAGATTGGAAAAGTCCTTTTGGATGATACGTATTATCCAGGAGAGGATTTGTACAGCGATGGGGCGATCGAAGACCATCTGTTGGAACTGGTGAAGAAGTATCCCAAGGAGGATTATAACAGGATCATTGCCAGGGAACGGGATTGGGCGGTGCTGTACCACCTTGCGCACGAAAGGGAACATATCCTAAGCTGGTATCCGCTTTGCCCACAGGCAAAGGTATTGGAAATCGGTTCCGGCTGCGGCGCGGTCACAGGCGCAGCCTCTGGGGAAGGCAGGAGCGTCACCTGCATTGATCTGTCAAAAAGGAGAAGCGCCATCAATGCGATCCGCAACCAGGATACCGAAGGCATCCAGATCTGCGTGGGCAACTTCCAGGACATCGAAAAAGGCTTAGCATGTGATTTTGACTATGCCACGCTGATTGGCGTATTTGAATACGGCAGAGGGTATATTGGCGGTAAGCAGCCTTACCATGTGTTCCTGAAGACGGTGATGTCGCATATCAAGCCTGGCGGGAAGCTTTTGATGGCCATTGAGAATAAATTTGGAATGAAATATTGGGCAGGCTGCACGGAGGATCATGTAGGTCGGTATTTTGAAGGGCTGGAAGGTTATCCAGGGACAGAAGGCGTCCGTACCTTCAGCAGGCCGGAATTGATCCGGATCCTAGAGGAATGTGGGTGCTCCAATTACCGTTTTTATTACCCCTATCCAGATTATAAGCTGCCTATGGTGATTTATTCCGATGAATACCTTCCCAAAAAAGGCCAGCTTACTGGGAATATCTGTAATTTTGACCGTGACAGGCTGGTGCTGATGGATGAAGGGAAGGTGTTTGATCAGATCATTGAGGATGGGCTGTTCCCGTTGTATTCCAATTCTTTCTTTGTAGAAATCACAAAAGGAGAGGCGGCAAAAGAAGGGGAGAAGCACATCGTCTATACGAAATTCTCCAGTGGGCGCAGCCCAAGCTTTGCAATCCGCACGAAGATCTGTTGCGGGGAAGACGGGGAACGGACTGTCTATAAAGAGCCGGAGTTTGATCAGGGGAACGGGCATACCTTGGGGATTGTGCAAAAATCTGCGCAGTTGGAACAGGAATGGTCGAAGAAAAACGTGTTCCAGATCAACCGATGCAGCCAGACGTCCAGGCAGGGACAGGTTGCCTTTGAATATCTAGAAGGGACTACGTTAGAAGAAGCCCTAGACAGGCTGGTCTTAGAGGATAGGATAGAGGAAGCAGCCGCCCAGATCCAGGAAGCGGTACGTAAGATTAAGCAAAGCGCGGTTCCTTGCGGGTTCTATATGACGCCGCAGTTTCTGGAGGTGTTTGGAGAAGTGGAAATCCCGGCGGATACCCCTTCGTTTTCCGTAGCGGACATTGATTTGATTTTTTCGAACCTGATAGTATCTAAGGAAGGCCGTCTGGTGGCTCTGGATTGTGAATGGACGTTCTGTTTCCCAGTCCCAGTGGCGTTTTTGGTGTACCGGGCGCTCCATTATTACCTAGAAGGCGCGTCTATCCGCAAGGTGCTTGCCGATGAGATGGATCCGTTCCAGCTATTTGGCTTTACCGGGGAAGATATGCAAAGATATGGGATGATGGAACGGAATTTCCAGAATTACATCCATGGAGGATATGTTTCATTGGGGGAGATGTACCGCAGCATGGGGAAGCTAGCCGTACCGTTATGGAAGCTTACCGAAGGGGCTGCGCCTAGGAGGATGCAGGTCTACTGGGATATGGGAGATGGTTTCTCAGAAAAGGATTCCTATTTCGTAGTGCAGGGGTTCCGGGAAGAAATGGCGCGTATCCTGGAATTTCCCGAAGGTGCAAAGAGCGTCTGGATTGATCCAGTGTTAAGCGCATGTATCCTAAAAGACGTCCGGCTGCAGTGGATGGATGGGACGGTGGCGGAGTATCTGGTCAATGGCTACCAGTTAGAGGAAGGCTGCTTTTTGTTTGACCACACGGATCCGAAGATCATCCTGACGGATATCCCAAAGGGCGAGCATAAAATCAGCGTATATTACAGGCTCAGTGTCTTGGAGGAAGAAACGGCGGCTCTGCTGAAGCATATGCTGAACACCAAAGAGCGGCGGGTGAAGAAGAAAATCCAGGGACTGATCAAAGGGCAGGGATATGAAAAAGAGAGAACAATATAAGCATTTATTAAATCTAGCGGCAAATTGCATGATGCTCGCGCTTGAAGCGGTGATGTTCGGCTATACCTGGTATATGGTGTATTATCCCTTATTGAAGCCGGAGAACCGCCCCTGGAACAGGGGGAATTGGGCTGTGATCGGCATGTATGTGCTGATTGTGTATTTTTTCACCGGGACATTTGGCGGGTATAAAATCGGATACCTGCGCATCACAGATATCTGCTTGTCGCAGGCGCTGTCCATTTTCTGCGCGAATGCCGTCGGGTATTTCCAGGTATGCCTGGTGGCAAACGACTATATGCCAATCCATCCTATGCTGGTATTGACTGGGGCGGAACTGCTTGTCCTATTGCCTGGGGTCTATCTGGTACGTTTTATCTATACCAGGCTATACCCGCCTAGGACAATGATTGTCATCTATGGCGATCATTCCCCGGATGAATTGATCCGGAAAATCAATTCCCGCAAGGATAAGTATAACGTCTGCGCCACGGCGAGCGTCCACCTGGGTTATAAGGCGTTGTACCGCAAGGTCCTGCAGTACGAGGCGGTGGTGCTCTGCGATTTGCCGACGGAGTTAAGGAACCCAATCCTCAAATTCTGCTATGACCAGAACAAAAGGACCTATATTACGCCTAAGATTTCAGATATTATACTAAACGGGACGGAACGGGTGCATCTGTTTGACTCGCCGCTTCTGCTTGCCAGGAACCGGGGGCTTACGATTGAACAGCGGTTTGTAAAGCGGTCGATGGATCTTGTGCTGTCTGTCATTGCCATTGTGCTTGCATCCCCCGTCCTGCTTGTGATTGCGGCATGTATCAAAGGATATGACAGGGGACCGGTGTTCTATACCCAGGAGAGGCTGACGCGGGATGGGGCGTCTTTTAAGATTATTAAGTTCCGCAGCATGCGTACGGACTCAGAGAAAGGCGGCGCGCAGCTTGCCCAAAAGGACGATGACAGGATTACTCCAGTCGGAAGGCTGCTTCGAAGGACGCATTTTGATGAATTGCCGCAATTATTTAATATTTTCCGCGGGGAGATGTCCTTTGTCGGGCCAAGGCCGGAACGCGAATTGATCGCCAAAGAATACGAAGCCATAATCCCGGAATTTAGCTTCCGCTTAAAAGTAAAAGCAGGGCTGACGGGGTATGCGCAGATTTATGGGAAATACAACACCACGCCGTACGATAAGCTAAAGCTTGATCTGACGTATATCGAAAATTATTCGTTGTGGCTGGATATCCGGCTGATGCTTATGACGTTTAAGATTATTTTCCAAAAGGAAAATACCGAAGGAGTGGATAAAGGGCAGGTAACGGCGGCACGGAAAGAAACGGCGTCACGGAAAGAAACGGCGTCACGGAAATAAACGGTTGTTATGGTTCCTGTTCCATTTGGGACAAGGAATTATCTGGCGCAGGCGGCTACAAGAGCGGAGGGAACAATGGAAGAGCAAGTATTGGTATCAGTTGTTATGCCGGCATATAATGCAGAACCGTATATAAGGACAGCCATAGAATCGGTACTAGAGCAAGACGTTCCACTGGAATTACTCGTGATAGACGACTGTTCCACCGACCGTACGGCAGAAATTGTGGGGCAGTATACCCCAGGACGTCCGGGGAAACAGGTATTCCTTATCCATAACAAGAGCAACTTAGGCGCGGCAGAAAGCCGCAATACAGGGATCCGGCGCGCGCAAGGGAAGTATACCGCTTTTTTGGATGCAGACGACTGGTGGGACAAGGGAAAGCTAAAGGCACAATGCCAACTGCTAGGACAGACAGGAAGGGCGCTATGCTGCACAGGACGGGAACTCGTAGATCCGGAAGGAACCCCGCTTGGCAAGGTAATTGGCGTCCCAGGACAGATCACATACCAGATGCTGCTCCATACAAACAGCATCCCCTGTTCCTCCGTCGTAATGGAAACCGCCATTGCGCAGGAATTTTATATGTGCCGCAGCGATCTCCATGAGGATTATATTTTGTGGCTGCGCGTACTAGAAAAATACGGCGCTGCCTGCGGCATAAACCAGCCCATGCTAAAATCCCGGATGAGCATAGGAGGCAAATCCAGGAATAAGCTAAAATCAGCCAAAATGCAGTTTGGCGTATACCGCTACCTTGGATTTAGCTTGTTTAAATCCTGCCGCTACTTCCTATCCTACGCCTTTCATGGGGTTAGGAAGTACGTATAAAACAGTTTCGCCATGTGAAAATGGAACGCCGTTCCAATCCATCCGCCTTGCATAGCAACGCATAAAGCATAAAACACCCAGGCAGAAAGGGGAAGAGTGATGAAGGAGAGAATAAGGAATTTTTGCCGTTACCGCTTTTTATTAGGGGAACTGGTAAAAAAAGGAATAAAGCTGAAATACAGGAGGTCTTACCTTGGGATTCTATGGTCGCTTCTAGAACCGCTTTTAACGACGTGCGTGCTGACCATCGTATTCGGGACGCTGTTTGGGAATAACGATCCTACGTTTCCAGTGTATATCTTAAGCGGCCGTCTTTTGTATAGCTTTTTTTCCCAAAGCACGACTGGCGCCTTGAAATCAATCCGCGCCAATGCATCTATGATAAAAAAGGTATACGTCCCCAAGTATCTGTATCCGTTGTCCAGCGTCTTATTCAATTATATCATCTTCTTGATCTCGTTGATTGTCCTGGCAGCGCTGGCGGCTGTCTACCGGATCGTCCCAACGCTGTACCTGTTGAATACGATCCCATGCCTGCTGCTCCTTTTGCTGATGTCTTACGGCGTGGGCATGATATTAGCCACAATCGGCGTGTTTTTCCGTGATATGGAGTATCTATGGAGCGTTATCCTAATGTTAGTGATGTATACCTGCGCGATTTTCTACCCGCCAGAACGGCTGTTAAACAGCGGTTTTGGGTGGATATTGAAGTTGAATCCCCTGTATGGGGTCATTGCCAATTTCCGCAACGCAATCTTTGGGGAGCCGATGCATATGAAGATGTTTCTGTATGCGGCTGTATTCAGCCTGATTTCTTTGCTGGCCGGATTGTGGGTATTTTATAAAAAACAGGATGAGTTCATCTTGCAGATATAAGGAGGAAGTAATAGAATGGGAAAAGAAATCATCCGTGTAGACCATGTTGGCATGAAGTTCAATTTAAGCAAGGAAAAAGTAGACAGCCTGAAGGATTACATCATCAAATCCTTAAAGCACGAATTGGCGTACAATGAGTTCTGGGCGTTAAAGGATGTGGATTTCACAATGCAGAAGGGGGAACGCTTAGGGATCCTGGGCTTAAACGGCGCAGGCAAGAGCACGTTGCTAAAGGTGATTGCAGGCGTGTTTAAGCCAACGGAAGGGAAGGTAAGCAAGAAAGGCAAGATTGCCCCGCTGCTGGAATTAGGCGCAGGCTTTGATATGCAGTATACGGGGGCAGAAAACATCTATCTCTATGGCGCCGTCTTGGGGTACAGCAAGAAATTTATCGAAGAGAAATTCGATGAAATCGTTTCCTTTTCTGAACTGGAGAAATTTATCGACGTACCATTGAAGAATTATTCCTCCGGTATGAAATCGCGCCTAGGGTTTTCCATTGCTACCGTAGTCGAACCAGAAATCCTGATCCTAGATGAAGTACTGTCCGTCGGAGACGCCAAGTTCCGCAAAAAGAGCGAAGCAAAAGTGATGAGCATGTTTGAACGCGGCGTGACAGTCCTATTCGTATCCCACTCCTTAGAACAAGTCCGGCGGCTCTGCAACAAAGCGGTTATCTTAGACAAAGGCCGGGTAAAAGCTTACGGCGATATCCAGGAAGTAGCTGAGGTATACGAAAAGATGCTAGAATAACCAAAGTTGCAATAACAAAAAGATTGTGATATATTGTTACCAGTCCAGCCATGCAAAAAATGGAAAAACAGACGGAGCAAGCTTGCTTGCAGAGGGCTGTTTTTGCATTACACTTATCTCGGTTTAGAATCTGCACAGATGTGTATAATAATTAGGAACACATTACGGAGGAGAAGAAATTGAAGCTGATCATACAGATTCCATGTTACAACGAAGCGGAAACGCTTGAAATTGCGCTTAACGACCTGCCCAAGCAGATTGATGGGATTGATGAGATTGAATACTTGATCATCAACGATGGCAGCAAGGATCGTACGGTTGAGGTAGCTAGGGCGTGGGGGGTCCATTACATTGTAGATTTGAAGCGCAACAAGGGCCTTGCCAAGGGATTTATGGCCGGTCTGGACGCGTGCTTGCGCAACGGCGCAGATATCATTGTCAATACAGACGCAGATAACCAGTACTGCGCCGATGATATTGAAAAATTGGTGCGCCCCATCTTAGAGGGGAAGACCGATATTGTAATCGGGGAACGCCCGGTAGACGACACAGAGCACTGGTCCCCACTGAAGAAAAAGCTGCAGCATTTCGGTAGCTGGGTGGTGAGGAAGGCTTCAAAAAGCGATATCCCTGACGCCCCAAGCGGGTTCCGGGCATATAGTAGGGAAGCCGCTATGCGCCTGAACGTTGTCAACGAATACACGTATACATTAGAAACAATCGTGCAGGCAGGCAGGAGCAAGATCGCCATGGAATCCGTACCAATCCGGACCAACGCGGAGCTGCGGCCATCCCGCCTGTTCAGCAGCATGTTTAGCTATGTGAAGAAATCCATGCTTACCATTCTGCGCGCGTTTATGATGTACCGCCCGCTGATGGTATTTTCCCTGATTGGGGGCGTGATATTTACGGCTGGTTTTATTTTGGGCGTCCGTTTTCTGGTATTCTACTTCTGTGGGAGCGGAGCTGGGCACACACAGTCCTTGATTTTGGCAAGTACCTTGATGCTCTTGGGATTCCAGACCTTTATTGTCGGGCTTTTGGCGGATATTATCTCAGCAAACCGGAAAATCCTAGAGGACGTGCAGTACCATGTCCGCAAGCTGGATTTTGACAAAGATACAGAAAAACGTATGGAAATGGGCGGTATGGATCAGGCGTCATCACGCGAGCCGTCCCATCCAGAGGCGTTTGATAAGAAAAAAACGGGAAAAAGTAAGAAATAGAAAACCATTGACTGGAGGATAAAAAAATGGTATATGGCGTAATATTAGCAGGCGGCATAGGAAGCCGCATGGGGAATGCAGAAAAGCCCAAGCAGTACCTGCAAGTAGGGGACAAGCCCATTATCGTGCATACGGTAGAAAAGATGTATGTGCATCCAGATATCGAGCAGGTAATCGTACTATGCCCGGCTCAATGGGTGTCTTACACAAAGACTTTACTGAAAAAGTATGTGCCGGAAGCTGCGGGGATTGTAGTCTTAGAGGGCGGTTCCACCAGGAATGAAACCATTATGAACGCAGTTTCCTATATTGAGCGGCAGGGGAAGCTAGACGATGATACGATTATTGTAACACATGATTCCGTACGTCCGTTTATTACCCACCGCATTATTTCAGAAAACGTACAGTATGCAAAATCGTACGGCGCGTGCGATACCGTAATCCCGGCGAGCGATACGATTGTAGAAAGCATGGATGGCAAAGTGATCAGCACAATCCCTGACCGTTCCAAGATGTACCAGGGACAGACGCCCCAAAGCTTCCGTGCGAAGAAGCTGAAAGAACTGTATGAGAGCCTAAGCCAGCAGGAAAAAGAGATCTTGACGGATGCGGCTAAGATTTTTGCCATAAAAGGGGAAAAGGTGCATCTTGTACTGGGCGAGGTGTCCAATATTAAAATTACGTACCCGTATGATCTGCGGGTAGCAGAAGCGTTGATTTTCTCAGATAGTAAAATCATGCAAGGCCAATAAGCCTGCAAGACGGAGGAACTGGCAATGTTAAATGCAGTATATCGTTTAGTGGCTCCAAGAAGGTTTGAAGTGGAGTTTTCAGAAATAAATTTGAAAAATGTGATTGTAAGACCGACCCACCTGTCCATCTGCCATGCCGATCAGCGGTATTACCAGGGGATGCGGCCGCCGGAGATCTTAAAGCAAAAGCTTCCTATGGCATTGATCCATGAGGGCATAGGCGAAGTAGTGTACGATGCATCTGGGGAACTAAAGCCTGGGCAGCGCGTCGTGATGATCCCGAATACCCCGGTGGAGCACGACGAGGTCATTGCAGAAAATTACCTGCGCAGCAGCAAATTCCGTGCCAGCGGGTTCGATGGGTTTATGCAGGATTATGTGGAGCTTGGCCATGACAGGGCGCTCCCGTTGCCTGGGCATTTGGATCCACAGGTTACTGCGTTTACCGAATTGATCTCAGTCAGCGTACATGCGATTTCCAGGTTTGGGAAAATTGCGCACACACGGCGTGCCAGGGTAGGGATTTGGGGCGACGGGAACTTAGGGTATATTACCGCCTTGCTGTTCCACGCCATGTTCCCGGAAGTGGAGCTTTGCATTTTTGGGGTGGATGAAAATAAGCTGGCAGACTTTGCCTTTGCAGCGCAGACCTGCCTGGTGCAGGATATCCCAAAAGGGATGTCTGTGGATCATGCGTTTGAATGCGTGGGCGGAAACGGCGCTCCAAAGGCAATCAACCAGATTATAGATTATATTGCGCCAGAAGGGGCGATTGCGCTTTTGGGGGTGTCTGAGAACCAGGTGCCGATCAACACCAGGATGGTGCTGGAAAAGGGCTTGCGGCTGTTTGGCAGCAGCAGGAGCGGACGGGAGGATTTTGCACAGACGATCCGGCTCTTTGCTGAGAACGAAGAATTGGTAGGCAATTTAAAGAACTTAATCGGGAGCGTAAAGGAAGTAAGGACCATCGAGGATATGCGGGAAGCGTTTGAAAGCGATATCCACAAGGCGTTCGGCAAGACGGTCATGGTGTGGAAGCAGTAAAGGGCGCGCCGTTTCCCGAGGCAAGGGACCGGGGTGGATACGATAAGTAAGGAGGGAAGAAGTATGGGGCGGCTCAGGCAAATGTTCCATAGTGCATTGAAGTTTACGGTATATAAGCTTTTGTTCCCAACCGCTTACCATCTTGGGGCGGTCCGTAAGGTAAGGCAGAAGGCTGTGTTTGTAGAACTTCATGGCCCAAGCAATAACTTTGGGCTGTTGCAGGATGCCGTCATCCAAAAAGGCGGGTATGCAGTCCAAGAGATCTGCCTGGATTACCAGAAGGATTCCTTCTCTTTTTATTGGAGATGCGTGCAGATGTTATGGGAAGTATCCAATGCTTCCCATATTTTCCTAAACGATTCCTGCCGGGCGCTTGGCGCGTTCCGTATGCGGAAAAGCAGTACGATGGTACAGACCTGGCATGCATGCGGCGCATTTAAGAAATGGGGGTTTAGCGTGACAGGAAAGGAATATGGGGAGGGATACAGGGAGATGGAACGGTATCCATACCATAGGAATTATTCCTTGGTGACGGTAAGCAGCCAGGAAGTCTGCTGGGCATACCAGGAAGCGTTTGGGGCGCCCTCTTCTGTGGTGCGTCCTTTGGGGGTAAGCCGGACAGATATTTATTTCCGCAGATCCTTTTACCGTGATGCCAAAAAGGCATACGAAAAGGAATTTCCAGACGCTTATGGCAAGAAATGTATTTTGTATGCGCCGACCTTCCGCGGCACAGGTGGTCATGCGGACAGCCCTGGCATGGTGGATTACAGCTACCTGCAAAAAGGGCTTGGGGAAGGGTATTTTTTTATTGAGAAACGCCATCCTTTCGTAAAGGAAGCGCTGTCTGTGCCGAAGCATTTGGAGGGATTTGTATCTGAAAGCCGCGGCCTAACCGTGGAGGAACTGCTTTGCGTGGCGGATATCTGCGTGACAGATTACTCGTCTGTTGTTTTTGAATATGCGCTTATGGGGAAGCCCATGCTGTTTTTTGCATATGATTTGGAGGAATATTATGATAACCGCGGGTTTTACTACGATTATAAAGAGTTTGCCCCAGGACCCATCGTACAGGATACCAAAGGCTTGCAGGCGGCGATTAAAGAAGCGGGACGCAATCCACAGAAGTTCCAGGAACGGGTGGCTGCATTCCGCTTAACGTTTATGTCAGCTTGCGATGGCCATGCGACAGAGCGCATTTTACAAAAAGTGCAGATTCTTTGAGTTACTCATATTTACATCACAATAGGTTGTTATAGTAAAAAACGGCGGAATGAAATCAATGTTCTGCTACGAGGGATAGAGGGAAATATGGACGTCAGACGAAAGGTTCGCCAATGGATAAAAACGATTATGCGCCGGCTTCTTTTGCCTGCGCTGTACCGCATTTCTTGCGCTATGGCTCCCAGGATCCAAGAGGATCTGGTATTGTTTGCAGACGCGCGCCACAAGGAGTTCCCAGAGGATATGCGCCTTGTCAGCGCGCAGATGCGGCAGGAAGGGTTCCAGGTTGTAAGCTGGAACCATGATTTTTCGGAACTTGGTTTTGGGGAAAGCTTGCGTGCGATGCTGGGCTTTATGGGCTACTACGCCAGAGCTAGGTACGTGTTTTTGTGCGACTATTATCTCCCCGTGGTTTCTGTCAGAAAGCGCAAAGGGACCAAGGTAATCCAGCTTTGGCATGCCTGCGGGGCTTATAAGAAATTTGGTTATGACGCCAAGGATGACGTAGGTTATGTAAAATCACAGGATATGTTCCAAAATTTCGACTTGGTTGCCGTCAGCGCGGAGCGCTGCCGTGATATCTATGCCAACGCCTTCCATCTTCCGAAGGAAAGGGTGCAGGCTCTAGGGGTAAGCCGGACGGATCTGTATTTTTCAAACAGCTATAGGAAGCAATGCCGGGAAGAGTTTTTTGCCCTGCACCCGGAAGCAGAGGGGAAGAAGATCCTCTTATGGGCGCCTACGTTCCGCCAGAATGCCAGTGAGGCGAAGATTGTAGGGATAGAGGAAATGGAGTGGCTTTCTCGGAAGCTGCCGCCTGAGTGGCATATCGTTAAGAAGCTACATCCCCATGCTGAGAAGGCATACGGCCTTTCCGACAGCAAGATCCCAACAGAACGGCTGTATGAAGTAGCGGATGTGCTGGTGACAGATTATTCTTCTGTCGTATTTGACTTTGCCTTGACGGGCAAGCCCATGATCCTCTTTGCGCCGGATTACCGCGAATATGGGCAAAAGCGTGGGTTTTATCTAGAGCTTAAGGAATTGCCTGCACGTCTGGTAACAGAGCCGGAGGAGTTGCTGCGGTTAGTAGTATCGGGGGATTACCAGATCCCCAAAGAGCAATACCAGGAATTTGTAAACCGCCACCTTGCCATGTGCGACGGGAAGGCGACGGAGCGGATCGTGCGTTACTGTATGCGTATGGAATAAGCGGTGGGAAGGCTAGATGCGCAATCGGGGGAAGGGAGATCTATGTATGGAATGGAGGAAAAAATGCTAGAAGACATCAAGAAGAAATTAAAGGGAACGCCAGTACATTCGGTTTATCAATTATATAAAACTAAAATATCGAAGGAGGCTGGCCCTACAAAGGGATTTCCGAAAAACCGTACATGGGCGTTCAATGCAGGCAATACGTTTTCAGGCAATCCGAAATACCTGTTTTTGTATATCAATAAGTACCGGAAGGATATTGACGCCTATTGGCTATGCGATAACGAAGCAACCGTCCAGTATATCCGCAGGCTGGGGTACAACGCGTTCCAGTTTTCCGATAAGGAGGCGCATTCCTTGGAGGTGCGGACCGGCGTTTATGTGGTAGAGCAGGTAAAAGAGAGCATCCCAGAGCGGATGGGTAAGGTCAAATTACTGAACCTGTACCATGGCGTGGGCTGTAAATCCATTGAACGGCGTGTGAACACAGGGTTTTTAAATGAGAAAATCATAAAAAAATATATCCGTTATAACCAGTTCTATTACGACAGGCAGCTATTCCTTGTGACCTCTCCATTGATGGAGAAGCATTTCATATATCAATGCGGGCTGAAGAAGGAGCAGGTGGTACGGGGCGGCTACCCGCGCTGTATGTACCAGAAATATTTTGAGAAGGCAAATACGTTTGACCACGATATCAGAAAAAGGAAGGGGTTAGGGCCAGATACCAAGATTGCAGCGTATGTCCCGACGTACCGCGACAATGCGCCGTTGGGCTTTATGAGCCTTGCAATCCCGGATATTGAGCGGCTGATCCAAAAACTCGAAGAGAACAATATGCTGATGATATTCAAAATGCATCCTCTGATTGAAGGGGATTTTGAATACGTGCAGCTCAAAGAAAAATATAAAGACCATCCAAGGCTGCTGTTCTGGGACAACCAGGAAGATTTTTATGAGATTTTTGACGAGATTGAAGTCGGTATTATTGATTATTCTTCTATTTTTTATGATATGCTGGCAGGCGGGACGAAGTATTTCATCCGTTATTTTTTTGATTATGACGACGGGCAGTCCTTCCGGGATATGGTATACGATTTGGAAGAAATGACGTGCGGCAGGATGTGCAAGGATTTTAACGGGCTGCTGGATGCTTTGGGTTCTTACCAGACGGACGATACGAAGGAACGGGAGCGGATCCAGGAATTGTTCTGGCAATACGAGAGCAAGGAGTCCATGGAACAGATCATTGAGGCTACCCTGGCATTTACGCCGGAGCCAAAAGAACTGCCTTCGTTGTATACGTTTGATATTTTTGATACCTTAATCAGCCGGAAGGTGCTAGAGCCGGAAGGGGTGTTCTATAAGGTCAGGGAACAGATGGAAGGCTCCAGCCTGCAGTTCCCGCCCTTTTTCCAGAAGTATTATCCACAAAAGCGCAAGGAAGCAGAGCGGAATGTCAGGGAACGCTACCATAAGACGTTAGAGCTGCGGGACGATGGCCGCAGGGAGATTACGTTTGAAGAGATTTTTGACCGGATGGCAGAGATCTACGGTTTAAGCCAGGAGCAAAAGCAGGCGTTGATGGCTTGGGAATTAGAGGCAGAGTGGGAAGACAGCATACCGATCCCAGACGCCATTTCTTATGTAAAGGATTTGGTGGCGCGTGGGGAAACCGTATGCCTGGTCAGCGATATGTACCTTGGGAAAGACTTTATCAAGAAGCTGCTCTGTAAATCAGATCCGGCGCTGGCTGGGCTTCCTTTGTTCTTGTCTCGGGAGTACGGCGTACAGAAGACGACGAAAAAGCTGTATATGGAAGTCTATAACAGCTTTGACACGTATTCGTTCGGGAAGTGGATCCACCATGGCGACAGCGGCTTTGCAGACGGAAGCTGCGCCAGGGCGCTTGGTATTACGACGGAACTGCGGGAGCGGGCGGAATTTAATGAATATGAGTGGAGCATGGCGAAGGAAATCGGGACGTACGATGGGTTCCGGGTCGCAGCTATGCTGGCGCGGTTCCGCAAAGCCAATGGGAATAAAAGGGATTACTATGCATACGGCCATATTTCCATGTATTTTGTGCCGTATATCCAATGGGCGCTACAGGATGCCGTACAGCGTGGGATCCAATGCCTGTATTTTATTTCAAGGGATGGCTACCAGCTCAAACGGATTGCGGATACGCTGATTGGGCAAAAAGGCCTGCCGCTAAAGACAAAGTATATCTATGGATCGCGCAGGGCTTGGCGTATTCCCTCATTGCTCACAGAGATTGACAAGGAATATTTTTCCAGCTTTGGGAATTTTGTGGGCGTAAGCAGTTATGAGAAGCTGTTGGGCGCTTTGAATATGGAGGAAGAGGAATTTCTTCAGATTTTCCCGGATTTGGAATACCTCAGGGAAACGGAAGGGATTACAAAGGAGATGCGCCAATCCTTAATCGTAACGTTTTCCAATTCAGCGCCATACCGGGAATTTATCCTGGATAAGGCGGCAAGGGACAGGGAAATTGTACTGGAATACCTGCGCCAGGAAATTGATTTTGAAGAACCGTTTGCTTTTGTGGAATATTGGGGGCGCGGCTATACCCAAGACTGTGCGGCGCGCCTATTGGAGGCTGCCTGCGGCAGGAAATGCGACGTCCCGTTTTATTATATGCGCAGCATTTATAAAACGGAAGGGAACGTCATCCGTTACAATTATACGACGGCGATGAACTCTTTGATTTACGCGGAGGCGATTTTTGCCACGATTCCGTATAAAAGCGTGGAGCGTTACTTGTATGTAGAGGATGGCAGGATTGTGCCGGAATTAATCCCGTTGGAATGCGATATGGAGTTATTCCATGCGATGGAACGCTGCCTGGTACAGTTTACGGAAGACTTTTACAGTAAGGAATGGAACGACGAGGCTGCCCTTGGGCGTGCGCTCCAGCGGTTTTCCGTGGAATATTTTGAAGGGAACCAGGACGATCCGGTCTATACCGAATGCTTGGCGACTTTGGTGGATTCTGTCGGGATGTATGGCGACAAGCGGGAGTATGCGCCTGCCTTTACAGAGGAAATGGTCGATGGATTGATGCGGGAGACGCCTGTGTCGAATTATACGAAATCGCTGCGGATGAGCCTTGCAAGGACGGATAAGCATTTGGCGGATAAGGTGGTGTATATCAAGGAATGCGTACCAGAGCTCCGGAAAGAAGGCAGCCGTAAGATGCCAAAGCTTAAGGAGTGGAAAGAGGATAACGCGCTTGCGTCTTACTGGCTTTCGCAATACAAGGCAAAAAAAGAGCGTTTCCAAAAAGCGTATTCTAAGTATGCGAAGCTGCCGGTAGAAGCCGGGAAGGCCATCTTATTTACCAATGAAAGCCTTACCGATCAGGCAGAGTATTGGAGCCTTGAGAGGGCTTTAAAGAAACGTGGGATCCAGCATGTCCTGCGTTTCCCAAGGAAATCTGCGTATGACGAAGGCTTGCTCAAGGAATTGGCGACGGCAGAGTATGTCTTTACGAACCGCCACTTTGAATTGATGCGGCTGATCGGGTTCCGCAAGGAAACGTTTGTTGTACAGATGGGCGAGTTTGCATTCTATTTGAACAGCTTTGGGCTGGGAGCCTCGATCCCGCCATATCTAAAGGATTTGCGCAAGTGGACGGCGGTTGAGATGGAAAGCCATTATAGCCTGGTTTCGGCTGCGTCAGACGCGATGAAGGATGTGCTTGAGGTTTCGTACTGGTTCCGGCATAAGGAGGGGCAGGTGAAAGCGATTGGCGCCTGCTGTACGGATATCTATTTTTCTGAAACGTACTGCACAGGCGCAAGGCGGCGTCTGGAAGCATTGTTTCCACAGGCAAAGGGCAAACAGGTCATTGTCTACCTGCCCTCTTACCGCCACCGTATGAAGGGATGCCGTGTGCTGGAATTTCTGGATATCCGCAGGCTGAAGGAAGCGCTTTCGGATGAATATGCCCTGGCGGTTGATTTCCGTGTGCCGCAGGGGAAAGACAGTTATCTGGCGGCAAGCGGGCTTAAGGATTTCTTTTATGACTTTACAGGGAAAATGAGCATCCGGGAATTGATTGCAGCGGGGGATGTGTTTGTGGGCGATTACCGCAATACGTTCTTTGAATCGTTCCTAAGAAGGAAGCCCGTATTTTTAACCGCAGACGATTGCGTTGAATTTGCCGAGAATAAAGAACACAATTTTAACTATGCTGAGATTATGCCAGCCCCGGTTGTTTCAGACGCCGACAGCCTGATTTACCAGCTTGGACGTTTAGAACAGTACGATTACAGCAAGCTAGAACAGTTCTGTGAAGCGTATTTGGGGGCTTGCGACGGGAAGGCGGCAGAGCGGGTCTTAGACGCCTGGTAAGGGAACGCCGCTTAGGCAAAGGGCAGGCATACATGAGAAGATAAAATGGAAAAGGAAAGACAAATGGATTGGAAATTTAAGCTATCAGAAGCAAGGATTGAGGAGGGGATGCTGACGCTTGGCGTGACGGCAGAAGGGCCGTACGATGTCAAGGTGCGTTCCCCGAAGGTGACGGCTGTGATAGACAGCAGCCGGGATAACCGGAGGTTCCCGATTCTGGTCAATGCGTATTTCCCATTGGAGGATATGGATACCTGCATGGTCTATGCAGAGTACGCCGTCAATATAGAAGAGATTTTCTTGGGAGAATGGGGCGGGGATCTTGTGGTTTCGTTTGATTTTATGTATGGGGATAAGGTGATCCGCCAGATCCCCTTAGAGCTTTCCAGAGAGGAAGAGGTCTTGAAGCAGCAGGGCGTTTTCTTCCGTAAAGGCACGTCGGATCTGCTCATCAAAGGGAGGAAGCGGGCCGACGGCTCCTTACGTAGGGCATGGAATGCCTGCAAGTCCGTGCTTGCTCCTCTGTACCAGGCATTCACTTATTTTGTGGCGTGCCTTTTGCTGCCCTGGTACGCTGTGGACGCCATAGCTTCCGTGCTGCTCGGCATAAGCAACACGTATCCAAAGAACAATGGGAATATCCTGCGCCGGTTTTTGGCGCATATGAGCTGGAGGTATTCTAAGGTATGCAAATATGACGTGGGTTTGACAGGGGTTAAAATGGGGATTGTGAAAGCTTTTTTCCTGTTGGGGTGCTTTCGCCCTGTGAAAAAAAAGCGCGTGCTGTTCTTATCCAGCCGGAGGAATGACCTGACGGGCAATTTTTCTTTTTTATTTGAAAAAATGCAGCATGATGGGAAGGTGGAAATGAAATGCGTGCTAGAACCGAGGGAAATCCGCGATATGCCAATGAAAAGCCTGCGGCAGATTGGATTTTTTTCGGCTACGTCAAAAATCATCCTGGTGGACGATTTTACGCCTGTGATTTCGAAGTTAAATCTTCGAAGACCGACGGAACTGTTCCAGCTCTGGCATGCGTGCGGGGCGTTTAAGACATTTGGGTTTTCTAGGACGGGGAAGCGCGGCGGTCCCAAGCAAAACAGCAAGGATCATAGGAATTACGATTATGCGATTGTCAGTTCCTCAGAGATCCGGGAATTTTATGCAGAGGGCTTTGGGATCGCGCTTGATAAAGTGGCCGCGACCGGGGTGCCGCGTACCGACGTCTTCTTTGATGCAAGCTATAAGAAGCAGGTAATCGAGAACCTTCACCGGGAGTACCCGCAGACGGCCGGCAAGAAAGTCATCCTCTTTGCGCCGACGTTCCGCGGGAATGGGAAGCTATCCGCAGAGTACCCGCTGAGCCAGTTTGACCCGGTAAAGTTTATGGAACAAGTGCCAAAGGATTACGTGCTGATCATCAAGCATCATCCGTTTGTGAAGCTGGATTACCATATCAGGCCGGAATGGAAGGAACGGATCCTGGATTTGTCTAAGGAATCGGAGATCAATGATCTGCTGTTCTTGACGGATGTGCTGATTACGGATTATTCTTCGGTGGTATTTGAGGCGGCTCTTTTAAATATCCCAATGCTGATGTATGCGTTTGATCTGCGGCAGTATATTGCCAGCAGGGATTTTTACTATGATTATGAGTTTTTTGTGCCGGGCAAGATTATAGAACGTTTTACTGATTTGGCAAAAGCGATCCGCGAGGAGGATTATGAGTCAGAGAAGCTAGAGCAATTCAGGACCCGTTTCTTTGACGATTTGGATGGGAAATCCACAAAACGCGTCGTGGATCTGGTGTACCAGAGGATGGGTATTTGAGGATGCCTGGGAATGGAGGAGTGGAAATGAAAAAGATCGCAAAGGTATTTTCTTCTGACAGGAATAACAGGGTGGCGCTGGCAGCCGTGTTATTATTTGGGTTTGCAATGATGGCGCTTCGCTTGAGCCTTACCTACATCACGGATGAAACAGGCACAATGTCTAATGCTGCTTATCTAGCGGGGTATGATTGGTCTGTGTTTGTGGAAAATACTGGGAGTTATTATTATAAATATGGGCCGGCATTGTTCTGGTATCCTGTGTTTGCGCTGGTAAAGGATTCCTTTTGGATTTACAGGCTGATTATGTTGGAAAGCGCTATCCTTTTAACGTTGTC
This sequence comes from uncultured Eubacterium sp., assembly GCA_948470065.1. Lineage (GTDB taxonomy): Bacteria > Bacillota > Clostridia > Lachnospirales > Lachnospiraceae > Petralouisia. The sequence goes on from CAOKNO010000001.1 coordinate 61,506, forward strand.
GGGGCTTTGTATTTATCAGATACTCAGGAAACATTTAAAGGTGGAGGTTCCCTTCCAGGCGCTGGTTTTCTCTGTAATTGCGGCCATTACGCCGCCGGCTGTTTTATATAGCTTGTTTGCACGTTCTGATGTAATGTTAGCGACATTTTCTGTGTATGTGCTGTATTTTTTGATGGAAGCGTGGCATAGTAGGAAGGATGGCAAGAAACAAGCGCTTTATACGTTCCTTTCCGTGCTCTGTACCGTTTATATCTTTATGAGCCATAGCCGAGGAATCGTTTGGGTCATTGCAGTTACAATGCTTGTCATTGCTATGCAGATCTTTTCGAAAGAGCGGATGGTGAATTGGTGGGTGTATATTGGTTCCCTTGTAGCGCTGATGGGAGTGGATAAACTATTAGCAGAATTTTTCAAAGAAAAAATCTGGAAAGGGAACCCAAGGCATGCATCGGCAGAAAGCTTTGATTTCTCCCAGCTAAAAGAGATTTTTACCGGGAACGGGATAAAGACGATGATAAAGCTTTTCCTGGGATGGTGTTATAATTTTATGACCAGTTCCATGGGAATTGCGTTAGCTGGTATTTTTGCAGCAGCGGTGGTACTATGGCTGTTTGTTCGGAAAAAGAAAAATGTAAAGCCGCAGGAAGCCATATTGTCCGGTTATGCGTTATTGGTATTTGCTGGTTCTGTGGCTCTTGGGATGCTGTTTTTCTTCCCAAAGGTATCGCAGAATTATTATGGCGGGGTAACAAAACGGGTCGACCGCCTGGTATATGATCGGTATTTGGCGGGAAGTGTTGTCATAGCGGTTTTAGCCGGGCTGTATTTTTTTATCTACCGGAAAGATATCTTCCAAAAAGCGAGCCGCATCCTCCTTGCATGTACCAGCTTCTTTTTGCTGTTGTTTTTTAAAAAATTTATTGCGATTTACCTGGATAACCATGAGTTTTCTGCTAGGAATAGTATTGCTTCCAATTTGTTTTTAAAAAACTCCATATCAGGGCATGACGCAGGGAAATTTGCCAATATGTCGGGAGCGATGTTTTATGCAGGTATCTTTGCCGTGGCGGTCTTGGCAGTTTTTTTGGTGGTCGGATGGTACTCCTTTAAGAAATCCGTTCTCGGGGGGATGCTTGCGGTATTTGCAATCAGCCTTTTAGTTAATTATGGGAAAATGCGTTTGGCATGCGATACGAACGTGATGGGGAAGGTTGGCCATTTGAATGGATATGTAAAAGAGATCCAGGAGATATCGAAAGAGAACCGTTGTATCTACATTGATAAATCTGCAAATCGGCATAAGCCCTTGCAGTTGGTATTTAAAGAATTTGACGTCTACCTGCGCGGGCATCTGCCTGGTGAAGAGATTAAGAATTATTTTATTATCGCTAAAAAAGATGGTTTCCATAAAAAGATAAGCCGGGAGGATTGTTACATGTTGTCCGATTTTGACTATGGGTACGATTATGTGATTTATGTAAAAGGAGAAGGATTGAAAGAAGAGTTGGAGGGAATGGGCAAAAGCCTGGTTCCTTTGGATTGACACCATGGGAGGGTGTGCTATAATGTTACTATTGCATGTATCGGTTCCACAGTTCCATAGAGTGTAAGCGTTATATGTGGCTGGCGTGGGAAAACCGACGTACGTTAAGAAAACGGAAGGGAAAGAAGCTATGCAGAAACCATCTATGGAACAGTTGAAAAAAGTGGGAAAGCTTGCCGGAAAGATGATTTCTTTTCTGTCGATCCTTTTTGTTGTGTATGCGATTTGGAAATTAGGGTTTGATTTCCAGTCTATCCACAACTGGACGCTATTTTTGGCGGTTGCCTTTGCCAGCGTGGTATTGAAATGCGGGACAGTTTATGTCAGCGGATCTGCCTGGGCTGGGTGGCTTGCTTTTTTTGCAGGAAGGAAGATTGACAAACGGGAAGCGCTGTGCGTCTATGCAAAGGCAAACATTGGGAAATACCTGCCAGGCAATGTTATGCATTATGTAGAACGGAATTTGTTCGCTACAAATTTAGATATAAGCCAGAAAAAGCTGGCTGTCAGCACTATTTTAGAGGTGTTGGGGTTGGTGGGCGTAGCTTTTATGCTGTCGGTTGTGGTATCTGCCGGACAGCTTGCAGAGTCGTTTCAACTGATCTTTGGGGATTCTTATCGAAAGATTTTGTGCGTAGTGGCTGCAATCGCGTTGGCAATTATTTTAGCAGGATGCTTATTCCTGCGCAAGCGGATTGCTGCGGTATTGATGGAATATACCTGGGTAGATTTTGTAAAGACGCTGTTGTTCTCTTTACTCCAATATACTGCTGTATTGGTTGGCCTTGGAGTGATTATGGTTGCCCTATATGCATATATGGGCGGGCACGTTACATGGGAAAACGCTTCTTTGATCGTGTCAGGTTATGTGGTTGCCTGGGTATTGGGCTTTGTAATCCCAGGAGCGTCTGGTGGGATTGGCGTACGTGAACTGGTCATAACGCTTCTTTTAGGGAAGATTGTAGGCGTGGAAATGGTTCTTACCCTTTCGGTTATCCATCGTTTGATTACGGTTATTGGAGATTTCCTTGCCTATTTGGTGATGCTTGTGCTACGGAGGAAAAACGACGAAAAGAATGGAGGATAACATGAGAGATGTGGTAATTGCCATTACAGCAGCCAGTTATAGCGGGAATAAAGGAGCGGCGGCTATGCTGCAAAGTTCTATCCATCAGCTCCATGAAAGGTATGGGGAACGGTTGAACATCCATTTGATGTCCGTCTACCCCAGGGAAGATAAGAAGCAGCTACCTCACGATTTTGTAAAAATTGTGCCGGCAAAACCAGAGCAGCTTTTGTTTTTTGCTTTTCCTATGGCAGTGTTGCACCGTGCGCTGCGCTGGTGCGGGCCAATCCGCAAGCTCTTAGAGAAGAATAAGATTATCAAGGCTTACCGTAATACGGATCTTGTGATAGATGAGGCAGGGATTTCTTTTGTGGACAGCCGCGGGTTTGTTATGAACACGTATGCGTTTGTGTGCGCGGCGGTACCGTTGCTGTTAGGGACTCCAGTGGTAAAGTATTCCCAGGCAATGGGGACGTTTTGCAATCCTTACAACCGTTTCCTGGCGAAATGGATTTTGCCAAAGCTGAAGCTTGTCTGCGCCCGTGGGCAGGGAACCTATGATAACCTACGTGGGATTGGGGTTACAGAGAATGTCAAGTTATGCGCGGACGGCGCGTTTACGATGGCAGATGATAGGGAGCAGCAAAAGAAAGTGGATCAGCGCTGTGGGACTGATGATTTTTACAAAGGTACGGTCGTAGGGCTGTCGATTAGTTCGGTTGTTGAGAAAAAATGCGGCAAGCTTGGGATTGATTATCAGAAGGTTATGGTTCAATTTATAGAATACCTGAACCAGTTGGGATATGGCGTGCTGATGATTGCCAATGCAGCCAGGATCCACAGTGTAAAGCCGAGGAACAATGATTTGCTGGTCGGAGACGCCATTTATGATAAGCTTCCAGATAAATCAAAGATCCGCTGGTATCATGAGGAGATGGAGGCAGAGGAAATCCGCGAGTACATCAGCCGTTGCCATTATCTTGTGGCGTCCAGGTTCCATGCGATGATAGGAGCCTTGGAGAAGAAGGTTCCTGTGCTTTTGATTGGCTGGAGCCATAAGTACCAGGAAGTCTTGGATATGTTTGAGTTAGGGCAGTATGCGGCAGATTTTTCGAACCTGGATCTGGAGTCTTTGCAGAAGAGTTTTGAAACATTTGTGGCAGATGAAGCAAAGATCCGTCAGAAGCTGGAGAAGAACCATAATAAGGTGATTGAAAGTTCATACCAGAATATCCGTTTGATTGGGGATGTGGTGGATGAAACCTTACAGAAGCCATATAAGAAGCCAAAGCTTTTGGATCTCAAAGACCCAGAACGTTATATTGGCAGCTTTCTTGCTTTACGTAAGGGTTATGCAGCGGATGCAGGGATACGTGAGTATGCAGCGTCGGGCGGAATGGTGACGGCGCTCTTATGCAATATGCTCCGACGGGGAGATATTGACGGCGCATGGGTGACTAAGACATGCTTTGTAGATGGGGAACTAACGTACCATACGTATATGGCGGTTACAGAACAGGAAATCCGCGACGCTTCCTCAAGTGTCTATATGAGCATTCCTATGCTGAAGCATTTGGATATCCTGGAAAATTTCCAAGGGAAGGCGGCAGTTGTCTTGACGCCATGCGCCATGCGCGGATTCTCAGCAATCCTTGACAAGCGGCCGGAGCTAAAGGAAAAAGTCGTCTTAAAGCTGGGGCTGTATTGTAGTGGCGCGCATGATCCGAAAGCTACTACGTTATCAATGAAAAAGGCAGGGATACCCACGCAGGGCGCAAAACGCTTGTATTACCGCAGAGGCCATTGGAGAGGGACGTCGTCTGTGGTATATGAAGATGGAAGTAAAAAGGAATTTTCTTACGCCAAGCTGGTCTGCGCCTATAAAAATGCGTATTTTTTTGAAAAGAGCGGCTGTATGTGCTGCAAAGATCATTTTGCTTCCAGCGCTGATATCAGTTTTGGGGATATTTGGCTGAAAGAAATGAAGCAGGAGGACATAAAACATACAAGCTGTGTGATCCGCAGCCAAAAGGCATTGGATTATTTAAACCAGGCAGTTGCGGATGGGGACTTGTGCGTATCCCATATGAATGGCAGGGATATGGTAAGGAGCCAGAAACGTGCTTTGGTCTTTAAATATAACTGCGCAGATCGCTCGTCCAAACGGAAATGGAACCATAAGTTAGCGTATTTTCTGGCCGAAAAGAACCGGAAATTTTCAATTGAAAAAGAGGGACAGTTAGAAAAACTGCCTTCTTGGTTTATCTATTATTATATGTGCTTTATCCGCGTGCTTTTGAGTTTTTAGAAATAAGGAATGGGAAGATTGGAGGCTAGGAAGATGAAAATAGCAGTTGCAGGAACTGGTTATGTGGGGTTGTCCATGGCGGTTTTGCTGTCGCAGAACCATGAGGTGTATGCGGTAGATATTGTCCCAGAAAAGGTTGAGATGATTAATCAGAAAAGATCACCGATTGTGGATCGGGAAATAGAAGCATATTTGAAGGAAAAGGACTTATATCTGACGGCGACGCTAGATGGGGAAACGGCTTACCGTGACGCGGAATATGTGGTGATTTCCACGCCGACAAACTACGACCCCCATAAGAATTATTTTGATACGTCTTCGGTGGAGAAAGCCATTAGCCTGGTGCGGAAGGTAAACCCAGAAGCTGTCATTGTAGTGAAATCTACTGTGCCAGTAGGATATACGGCTTCTTTGCAGGAACGTTTCCAGACGGAACGTATCTTGTTTTCCCCGGAATTTTTGAGGGAAGGGCGGGCGTTGTATGATAACCTGTATCCTTCTAGGATTATTGTTGGCTCAGCAAAAGGCAACAAAGAAATGGCCGAGCGGGCAAAGACGTTTGCGGGGCTTTTGTCAGAAGGTGCGATCAAACAAGATATCCCTACGTTATTTACCGATCTGACGGAGGCGGAAGCGATTAAGCTGTTTGCAAATACGTATCTCGCATTGCGGGTGTCTTACTTTAATGAGTTGGATACGTATGCAGAGATGCGCGGCTTAAACAGCCGGCAGATTATTGAAGGCGTTGGCTTAGATCCAAGGATTGGGAGCCATTATAACAATCCTTCGTTTGGATATGGCGGTTATTGCCTGCCCAAAGATACAAAGCAGTTATTGGCAAATTATGAAAATGTGCCAAATAATATCATCGGGGCGATTGTCGACGCTAACCGGACAAGGAAGGATTTTATTGCAGAGCGTGTATTAGAAAAGAATCCAAAGGTGGTAGGGGTGTACCGCCTTACAATGAAGGCAGATTCTGATAATTTCCGTCAGTCCTCTATCCAGGGAGTGATGAAGCGCATTAAGGCAAAGGGCGTAGAAGTAATCGTTTATGAACCTACGATGAAGGAAGAAGAGTTTTTCCGGAGTAAGGTATACCATGATTTGGAAGAGTTTAAGGAAAAAAGCGATGTGATCCTAGTAAACCGTTGGAACGACGAACTAGAAGATGTCAAAGAAAAAGTATACAGCAGAGATTTGTGGGGAAGGGACTGATTGGGATGAAAGAGCATATTTTCCTTGCTTCTCCTCATATGAGTGAAGAAGGATTTGAGCAGGAATTTATCCAGGAAGCGTTTGATACCAACTGGATTGCGCCTTTGGGCAAGAATGTAACAGAGTTTGAAAAAGAGATGTCTGGTTTTTTGGGGGCAAAAGCGGCGGTAGCGCTATCTTCTGGGACGGCTGCAATCCATATGGCGCTAAAGTCAGCAGGGGTACGCCAGGGGGATCTGGTATTTTGCCAGGATTTGACGTTCTCCGCTACTGCAAATCCCATCCTTTATGAGAAAGCCACTCCAGTGTTTATTGATAGTGAGCCAGAGAGCTGGAATATGAGCCCAAAGGCGCTGGAATTGGCGTTTGAGAAATATGATAAGATGGGAAAAAGGCCCAAGGCTGTACTGGCGGTTCATTTATATGGTCTTTGTGCAAAAATCCAGGAAATTGCAGCGTTATGCAAGAAGTATGAGGTTCCTTTGGTGGAAGATGCAGCAGAAAGCCTTGGGACTACCTGCCAGGGAAGGTATACGGGGACGTTTGGGGATTATGGGATTATCAGCTTTAATGGAAATAAAATTATTACAACCTCTGGAGGCGGGATGTTGCTGGTCAATACAGAAGACGCCAAGGAACGGGCGGCGAAGGTATTGTATTGGGCAACCCAGGCTAGGGAACCTGCCCGCTGGTATCAACATACAGAAATCGGCTATAATTACCGTATGAGCAATATAGTGGCAGGGATTGGCAGAGGCCAGCTTAAGGTGTTAGATAAGCGCGTGGGCAAGAAACGTGAGATTTACCAGTACTACCAGGATCACCTGGGAGATTTGCCAGGTATTTCATTTATGCCGATGCAAGACGGCGCAAGGAGCAATTGCTGGCTTACAGCGATCCAGTTGGAAGAAGGATGCCAGGTGAAGCCGTTGGATATTATGGAAGCGTTGGAAAAGGATGATGTGGAGAGCCGTCCGGTTTGGAAACCGATGCATTTGCAGCCAGTATTCTCAGGCTGTGATTTTATAACGCAAGTCGAAGGCGTCTGCCTTACAGAACCAGTAACTGGAGCAGATAGCAGCATTGGAGGGCAGATCTTCCAGCACGGCGTCTGCTTGCCAAGCGATACCAAGATGAAAGAGGAAGATTTGGAACGCATTTGCCGTGTCATCCGTGCTCTTTGGCAGCCAGACGCTGCAAAGGAATAAGGGGCATTCCAGACAGGCGTGTATTATTCTGGAGCGGCAAACACCGTGTAATGCTCCGTTTCCCCAATTTCTGTGCAGCCGCTTTCTATAAAATACGTCCCTAGCGGCTTGTCATTGTTTAAAATAATATATTGGATCTTAAATTTTTGGATGTATTTCCCTAAAATGGCTGGCTCAACCGGTATGCCATGGTACAACGCCATGGTAAGGATGCGCCGGCCGTTTTTTTCATCCAAGGTCTTTTGGACGTTAGCGGGATCCGACAGATCCAAACTGCCAGGCCAGTCCGCCATATCCTTCCTGCGGATGGTATTTTGGATGGAAGGGTCGTACTGGCGCAGCTCTAGGAGCTGGATATCTGCAAATGCGCAGGACTTTGGCTGGCCTTTTGGCGCATGGCCGTCTAAGATCTCCGCCACAGCGATCGTTTCATCCTTAATTTTGTAAATATTCTCCGCCGGCGCCATATGGGAAAGCTGGCTTTCGCCGAAGAAGGCAATGACGGCGCAAAAAACAAAAGCAGCGGCAAGTCGCTGCCAGCGTTTGGAAAGGCGGTGGATGCACGTTACGATTACGAAGGCCAGCACAAGGTTCACAGGCAAAAGCCAGAAGATCCGCCGGATGCGCGGCGCAAGGTTGATCTTGTCCATCAAAGGGAGCATGAAATAGGGGTTGCACAAGGTAAAAAACGCAAACAGCGCCGGATAGACGAATACTGGCCGGGAATCTTTCTTCTTTTGGAACCAGAACACAAACAATGCCGCTACATAGGCAAGGAAGAAAAATTCAATATGTTCAAAAGCTTCGTCAAACGATCGGTTGATAAAATCTAAATCCATAAGTCCCTCCTTTGTCCCATCCATCAGGCCTTGCAAGAATCCTGTGGCAAGGCCATGGCGGCGTGGCGCGCCCAGTCGGTATTGTCAAAGACCCGCCGCCGAAGTGTAAATAGAAACGGCATGCTTCGTAAGTAAGTAAGAAACGCCATAAAGCGCGCATGGCGCCAGGCAGATCGCATAGCGCAGCCAGATAGCTGGCTTTTTCAGGTACAGCCCCAATGGGATCAGGCTGATAGTAAGTGCAAAGGGCAGCATATAAATGGAAGACATATTCAGCCCAAAGCTTGCCGAGATCACGATAAACATCAGGATCCAGTTCCAGCGGCAGCCGGGATCGCGCGCGATCTTTAAAAAGAGCAAAAATACCATAGGCAGGATTAACGCCGCCAGTAATGTCTTGCCTTCAAAGCCGCGGAAATAGAGAAATTCCGCGCTGGTGCATAAATTGAAGCTGAACAAGTTCAAAAGGGACAGGAAAAATACCAGCCAAGCCCCTTTTTGTTTGGAATTGGGGAACAGGTGCAGCCCGAACTGGCAATACAGCAGGCTGGCAAGGATCATGGTGAGCGAGGACTCTGCCGTCCGTGTCTCAATTAAGGCCGGGATACCGAAAAGCTGGCAGAGCACGGCGTTGTGGTTCTGGTAGGTTTCTAGCAGGTATTCGCTGTTTAATGCCTTCAAAAGCTTGCCAGTGTAAGGATCGTATTGGCTTATCGTATTCGTATATACGGATGTGCTGACGTCCCCGATATAGTAAGACTGATCCCAGAGCGCGTACGTTTCCCCATTGTATTGAGACAATGCAACCTGGGCAAGGATCACAAGCAGCAAAAAAGCTAAGATGGCTTTTTGCGATTGGAGCAGGCTGCGGCAGTAAGCCGCTTGCCGCCGCAGATCCTTGCGGATCACAAGCAGGGATGTGGCTGGGATGGCAACCAGGCACGCGCACCAGATCCCAGTCAGCATGGACAAGGGCTGTAGCGTGAGCTTTAAAGGCAGGGCGGCTACTTGGAAGAGAAGGAAGTAGCAGAAATAGCCAATCAGGATCCGAAAAGAGATGGATGGGGATTCCTTTGGCGCAAAGTGTAATACCAGGCTGCCAAGCAGGTAACTCTCAGCCAGGTAAAGCAGTACAATCCCTATGCATATCAGGATGTGGTTCATACGTCATCCTCCTTTCGTGAAGCATAGCGGGAACTTCCTTGCAGGCATTTGGAAAGGGAATCCATATCCAGCAGGCTAACAAGGGCCATAAGCGCAGGGAAGGCGGCGGCAGCTTGCTGTCTTAGGGAAATACCAGTATCCAGCACGATGGAACCAGGGAGCGCCAGGGATACAAGGTAAGGCGTTATCCCGATAAAGAGCAGCGGGAAGGCGGCCAGAAGGCTGCGCCATGGATCCTGCTTATGCCCCTTGAGGTACAAAAGCAGGAAGGCAGCGGTAGATACGGCGAACAAAAAAGCCAGGACAGGCAGCCCGTATCCCGCGTGTGAAAGATAAGCGCGGATATTCCCCCAAAGGGCAGGGAAGATATGCTGCGGGGAAACGATCAGCCATTGCCCGGCAGCATCCAGTGCAATGGATCCGGGGTTTATGCCAAACGCTATGCCGGATACCAGCCATTTGGTGGCAAGCATCAGCAAGTATCCCGAAAACCAGGCGCTGACAATGTGGAAGGCAAACCGCCACAGCGCAGAAAGCCCTTTATCAGGCTTATGGGCGCAATAATAAGTAAAGCAGGCAGCGGCAGGGAGCCCAAGGGTAATAGCTGGGACGCCCGAAGATCCGATGTAGGGCAGGCCGCTTATGCCAGACTCGAATGCCGTCCATGCACCAATGACATAAAAGGAACGGGACAAGGGGATATCATATCCGTTCCAGACGGATTGCCGGTCCCAAGGGAGCGCAAGGATGGCGCAGAACGCAATGAAATAACATCCAGCCTGCTGTGGGATGGTCGAAACAGCTAGGACGTCCGACCACAGGATGGCGCCGGCAAAGAGCAGGCCGCAAGGGAACGACAGCCGTTTCCCAACCGTATAAGCAGCCGCGAAAAACAAAAGGAAAAACACAAGGCTGCACAAGGCGTGGATCTGTTCTATCTGGAATAAGTAGAGCAAGGGCCGCAGCAGGATCTGGGCGCCGCCCCAATCTGCGCTGCTTCCCATCCCACGTAAGGAACGGTAAAATGTGGAATCCTCTGTATTAGGGGAGAACAGTTCCAAAAGGCTTTGCTCCTGTAAAGAGCCAGGGCGTTCAGCCAGAAGGTGGATGGAATGCTCCGCATTTGCCCAGATCCGCTCCTGCGGGATGCAGTTTGCTGCAAAGAGCAGGAACAGGAAAAGCCCCGTCAGCGCGATATGCAGTTGTGCGAAAGAAAGCAGATGGAATCGTATTTTCTTCATAAAACCCTCCAATCTGTAGTATTACCAGTATTATGGATAGTTTACATGACATTTTCCTGGAAAGCAATACCAGCTTTATGGATTCTTACGGGAAATATTAATATAGTATTAATTATTGATTGCATTTCAAAAACAATATAGAAAAGCAGTACCTTTTATGCTATACTCATAAAGTTGATATGGGGTTATGAGGGTATCGGGAAGGTTGTAAGATGGGAGCTGCCAGGATGGGCAAGCCCCTTATGGCATGAAAACGAGGAGGAATCAGAGATGGAAAGAGATATGCGTAGCAGCGGGGCTGGAAGGAACCAGACGCAGTATAAGAGAAAGAAGAAGAGCAGGCGCAGGCGTCAGAGGAGGAAGCTGATCCTGGTTATTTTGGTGGTGATTTTGGCAGCGGTAGGTTTGATCTTTTCGTTTGCCTGGAACAAATACGAAAAGATGGGAAAGACCTTGATTAAGGAAAAAGATGTTAAGATGAACGAACTGACGCCTGAGACAAAAGAGGCGATGAAAGGATATGAAAGCATTGCGCTGTTCGGGCTGGACAACCGTTCCACTGGGAATTTTGAAAGCGGGAACAGCGACGCAATCATTGTTGCAAGCATCAATAAAGATACCGGGGAAATCAAAATGGCGTCCATTTACCGGGATACTTATTTAGACATTGAAGACAACAAGTTCCGCAAAGCAAATGCGGCGTATGCAAACGGCGGCCCGAAGAACGCGATTGAAATGCTCAATAAGAACCTGGATTTGGATATTACCGATTATGTCAGCGTGGATTTTAGCGCATTGGTCAATGCGATCGATTTGCTCGGTGGGATTGAACTGGATATCACCGAAGAGGAAGCAAGCTGGATGAACGGCGACGGCAGCGAGGGCAGCGGCTATATCAGCAGCGTAGCGGAGATCAGCGGCAAGAGCAGTTCCTGGGTATCTTCTGGGACAGGCGTCCATGTGGACGGCGTGCAGGCAACGGCTTATACCAGGATCCGTTATACCGAAGGCTGGGATTATAAGCGGACAGAACGCCAGCGCGTTGTGATTTCTAAAATGTTTGAAAAGGCAAAACAGAGCGACTTGCTGACATTGAATAAGCTGCTGGACGAGCTGCTACCGGATATTTCTACCAGCTTAAGCTTGACGGAACTGTTAGCGCTTGCAAAAGACGCCGGGAAGTATAGCCTGGGTGAAAACGCGGGGTTCCCATTTGAAAAAGATTCCAGGGATATAGGGAACCTCAGCAGTATGGTTGTCCCGATGGATACCGAAGGTAAGGTCAACCTGGAGTGGAATGTGGTACAGCTCCACAAGTTCTTGTATACGAACGAATCGTATACGCCTTCCCAGACGGTTAAGGACTTAAGCGCGGCAATACAGGCGAATACTGGATATTAAACGCATATGCGCCAATTGGCGGAAGCGGCTATCAGGTATGATATGGAAACAGATGTGGCAGCAACAGGGAACTGGATTGGAATGGCTGGAAGCGAGGGATAGGACGATATGAAGTTATCGAAACGTGTGGTTGCAGTTATCTTATCAATGTGCATGGCGTTTACGCCATCTGCCGTAGGGGCCGAGGTCCGTACGCAGATGGAGCAGGACGTACAAACCAATACGCAAGAAGAGCAGGGACATCAGGCAAAAGGACAGAATGAAAAAGCCAATGGGCAAGAAGAGCAGGATCTTCCCATTGAGACGCAAGAGGGCGAAGGCAAACCACAAGAAGGGCAGGACGCCAGGACGGCGCCGCAGGCCCTCATTGGAACCCTGAAATTTATCATGCTGGAACAGGATACGGTAAAAACGCCTGGCACGCAGAATGTGGCGGTAGGGCTTGGGGCTGAGGGATGCGCGTTAGCTAAAGCCTCGATCCAATACGTAAACACGAAGACAGGCGAGGAATTTACGGCCGAGGCTGTCGAGGTTTCGGATGATATGGCACGCTTTTCTATGCAGTACGACAAGGAAAGCCAGGCTGGGGTATACGAGATCACAGGCGTTTCCTACGAGACCGATGGGAACGTTTACCAGGTGGATCTTGCCAAGCTGGATATGAAGGTAATCTACGGTGTAGAAGAAGAGGTGGAGGCGGAGCCAGACGACTTGATTCTGGATCAGGATCTCTTAAGCGAGGTAGGAGCAAATGTAGTGACGTTGGATGAAGATGGAAACACGGCTTCCCAGACCTCTATGGAGGACGTGCTGTCCTCTGCCGGGGCGCGTTCCCGCAGCACAGGGGTAAGAGGCGCAAAGGATATGGTAATCATCTTAGATCCAGGCCATGACAGCACCCATGCGGGCGCAAGCTATTATGGATACCAGGAACAAGATCTGGTATTGAAAATCGCGACATACTGTAAGGAAGAATTGCAGAAGTATACGGGGATTTCCGTCTATATGACGCGGGAAACCGTAAATTGTGCGTTTGGCGGGAAGGGGACGGATTCTGCAACCTGCAATGCGAAGCGTGTGGAATTTGCAGCAAGCAAGGGGGCGGACGTATACGTCAGTTTCCATCTAAACGCTTCTACTGGGAATGCCAACGGGGTCGGCGTCTATTATCCAAACAGCAGCTACCGCAGCGATATCGGGCAGGAGGGCAAGGAGTTGGCCGCGTCTATTTACCGTAAGTTGGCTGCTTTGGGGCTTTCAACCTGGGCAGGCGGGATCTTGATCCGCAACTCTGAAAACAATACGCGTTACCCAGACGGCTCCTTGGCGGATTATCTGGCGGTTATCCGCAGGAGTAAGCTGGCTGGGTTTCCAGCCGTATTGATCGAACATGCTTTTTTAAGCAGCGCCACAGACGTCGAGAAGTTTTTAAATACCGATGCGAAATTAAAAAAGCTTGGGGTTTCCGACGCCCAGGGGATTGCCGGGTATTATAACCTGTCGTTAAAGGGCAGCACGCCTGTTATTTCCTATGTGCAGTCTAGGGACAGCCATTGCCTGCGGGTGAAGTGGGAAAAGACTGCAGAAGACGCTTCCTACGAGGTGTACCGCAGCAATGCAAAGAGCGGGGAATATTCCCTGCTGGCGAAGGTGACGGCTGACAAATACGATGATAAAACGGCGCAGCCGGGAGAAACGTATTATTACAAGGTGCGCGCCGTATATGCAGACGGCGAGATATCTAAGTATTCCAAGGCTGCTTCTGGGAAGGCGCTTACCCAGCCCAAGATAGCGAGCGTTGTTTCGGCTGAGGGCGGGGCGCTTAAGGTATCTTGGACCCAGGTGATTGGCGCTTCGAAATATGAACTGCTGCGCGGTGAAACAAAGGACGGGGAATACCAGAAAATAGCAACCCTAAGCGGGGAAGAATCGAACCTGTATCTAGACAGCGGCGTTAAGACGCAGAAGACTTATTATTATAAAGTACGTGCCAGGGGCGGCGAGAAAAACGGCTATGGGGATTATTCCGAGCCATTGTCTGGCTGGGCCATCAAAAGCACGAAGATTTACGGCGTAAGCTCCAAAGACAGCACATCGTTGGAGATCACCTGGAAAAAGGTTTCCAAGGCGTATGCCTATAAGATCAAGCGGAGTACGAAAAAGACGAAGGGATATAAGACGCTCGCCACAGTTGACGCAGAAAGCTTAAGCTATCTGGATAAAGAACGTAAGCCGGGCACAACGTATTATTACAAGATCCAGGCGATCAATAAGGTCAATGGGAAAAAGGGAGTCAGCAGCTTCTGCAAGGCGGCGTCCGGCAAGACCATTTTACCTACTTCGATTGAATATGTAAAATCGAAAAACAGCAGCAGTATGGAAATCAAATGGAAAAAGGATCCCAACGCCTATGCTTACCGTGTGAAACGCAGCCTGAAAGCAAACGGGACGTTTGAGCAGGTAGCGGATGTGGTTGGATGTAAGAATACGAAATACGTAGATAAGTCCATTACGAGTGGGAAAAAGTATTATTATGCCGTAGAAACGATTACGGACAAAAAGGGCGTTAAGAATTACAGTGGAAATTCTAAGGCGGTATCGGCGCGGAACCTTAAGAAGGTGTCCATTGGCTCGTCGCAGGTAGATGGATCTGAGGTTATTTTATCCTGGGGCAAGATATCTGGGGCAAACGGATACCAGGTAAGGCGCAGCACGTCTAAAGGCGGCCCATATAAAACGATTGCAAAGATCAAAGGCGGTTCCAGCCTCACATATACGGATTGTTCGGCAGAGAGCGGAAGACGGTATTATTATAAGATCCGGGCCGTGAAGACTGGGAAATACACGGGATATGGCAGTTATTCCAAAGTCCTGGAAAAATGGATCCAGGAAGCGCCAAAGGGCGTATCCGTCAAATCGCAGCAGCCAGACAGCATCCAGCTTACCTGGAAGAAGAAATCAGGCGCATCAGGATACGAGATCCTGCGCAGTACAAAAAAGGACAGCGGATACAAGGTAATCGGGAAGCTTACAGGCGAAAAAAAGACGACGTATACCGACCAGGCCGTGCTGCCTGAGAAGACCTACTATTATAAAGTCGCCGCAACGGTAACAAAGGGAAAAGCATCCGGCAGGGGGGATTTGTCTGCTGCTGCGGTGGGCGCTACCAAGATTGGGAAAGGCGGGATTGCAAAGATACATACCAGCCAGGAGGGTTTTTTAGTCTTGCAGCTAGAGGAAATCCCAGGGGCAGATGGGTATGAGATACAGAGAAGCCTTAAAGAGGACGGCGGGTTTGTGTCCATTGGGAAATTAGAAGGCATAGAAGATGTGTTTACCGATCGCGACGTACAGCCAGGGACGACGTATTACTACAGGGCAAGGACCATTGTCCGGGCAGGGGATACCGATTATTACAGCGGGTATTCTGACGTAACGGGCGGTAGGATGGATGCCAAAGGTTAATACGCCCGCCGGAGTATGAAATTGTAAGAAATGTTCCAAAATCTTCTTGGGTTATGCTTGGAAAAAGGCAGGACGGGGAAGATTTTGGAATTATTTTTTTCAATTTTTTATGGAAAATCGGGAAAAAACGTGTTACACTGTCCACGGATGTAATGGGGGCCATAGTAGTGGCATAAAACACAGAGCCAGGCGGGGAACGTCCCCCTGTTACAGGGAGTAAAGCATAAGATTGAGAAAGAAGAGAGGTAAGTAAGGTGAAGAAAAGTATGAAACTGGCAGCATTGGCATTGACAATATCCATACTATCTGCAGATATATTTGGGAGCAGCATCCCCATATCCGCAAGCATCCAGCCCAGCCAGGCGCCGGCAGGAATCCAATCCAGCCAGGAAGCGACAGGGGCAGGAGAAGGCAAGCTAGAATCTGTCCAAGAAGTGGCAGGGGTAAGAGAAGGCAAGCTAGAATCTGTCCAGGACGGGCAAGGAGCAAAAACAGGGGAGCAGGAAGCAGCCCAGGAAGAAGAAATAGAACTTAGCCAGGAAACTGGAGAAGGCAGGCTAGAATCTGTCCAGGACGGGCAAGGAGCAAAAACAGGGGAGCAGGAGCCAGCCCAGGAAGAAGAACCAGAACTTAGCCAGGAAGCTGGAAAAGGAACGCTGGATTCTGCCCAGGACAGGCAAGGGGCAGAAGCAGGGGAGCAGGAGCCTGTCCAGGAAGCAGAACAAGGGAATCCTGGATCTGATGAGGATGCAGTAATACTTCATCAGCAAGAAGCGGCTCAGGCGTTTGCAGGGCTTTTGGAAGATTATGCAATGTATGCTATTTTAGCGAACGGTACGGAATTTCCGGTATACCAGCAGCCGGCAGAAAGCGCTAAGGTGCTACATGTCCTTACCAGTGGCTATCAGGTCCGACTGGATGGCGTTGCCTGGGAAGGGGATGGGCGCCTATGGTTTCAGATCGCTTATGGGTTCCATGATGTAGAATATACAGGCTACATACGGCAGGAATCCCTGGTATCCCAGGATTTCAGGTTTGGGGAATGGATGGCGCAGTATGGCGGCCAGGGGGCTTCAAGGGCAGGGATGCGAAGCGCTGTCCGTGCGGCAGGGAATACCGATTTGTCTTCCTTTCCAACGAGTTACCAGGCCAGCATCCGGAAATTGATAGAGGCGCATCCAAACTGGACGTTCGTGCCGATGAATACAGGGCTGGACTGGGCTGAGGTATTGGAAAACGAAATGGTGAACAGCAGGAACCTGGTGGATATTAATCATCCGGTGACTTGGAAATCAACAGACGCGCAGGATTACAACGCGTCTACCGGGGAATGGGTGATAAAAAACGGGACGACCTGGGTACAGGCGTCGGAAGCAATTGTAAAATACTATTTAGATCCAAGGAATTTCCTGAACGAGGAATCCGTGTTCCAATTTGAACTGCTTACGTATAACAGCGCCGCGCACACAGAAGACGGTGTGGAGAAGATCTTAAGCAATACGTTTATGAGCCATAAGAAGCTAGAAGACGGTTCCGGCGGCGGGATAACGTACGCCCAGGCATTTATGAAAATTGGCAAAGAACTCAAAGTTAGCCCATATTTTTTGGCCAGCCGTGTCCGCCAGGAGCAGGGCGTCAATGGGACGTCTGCATTGATTTCTGGGAAATACAGCGGTTACAAGGGATATTATAATTATTTTAATATCGGCGCGACGGGGATTGGGACTGATGTGATCACAAGCGGCCTTACCATTGCCAAGAACAATGGATGGAACAGCCGCTACAAATCCTTGTACGGCGGGGCAAACGTAGCGTCCTCGAGCTATATCACGAAAGGGCAGGATACGTTCTATTTACAGAAGTTCGACGTAGACGAATCTTATAACGGCCTGTACTGGCATCAGTATATGCAGAACCTCTTAGCGGCGGATAACGAAGGGAAGAATGTAAAGAACAGCTACCATTCCATGGGGGCGGTTAACAACAGCTTTGTGTTCAAGGTTCCGGTTTATAACAATATGCCTTCTTCCGCCTGCAAAAAACCGTCGGATAAGCTGAGCAAGCCGTCTTTGAAGGCTTCTAAGAGCGGCGATGCGGCGGTAACCCTTTCCTGGAAGAAAATTACAGGCGCTGTGGGCTATCAGATCTACCGTGCAGGCGAGGACGGGAACTATAAGAAGCTGAAAACGTTAAGCAGCAATAGCAAGGTGTCTTACCAGGATAAAACGGTAGTCCCAGGCAACGTTTATTCCTATAAAGTACGGGCGTATGTGAAATTAAATACGGGCAACCAGTATTCCTCGTATTCGGCTGTGAAGAAGGTTGACTTTACGATAGCGAAGCCTTCCTGGAAGAAGCTGAGCGTGAAAAATTATACGACGGCTTCTCTCTCTTGGAACCCAGCGTCCGTAAGCGGGTACAAGATTTACCGGAAGACGGACAATGGGAAATACAAGAGCATTAAGACCCTGTCCGGCGGCGCGGTGTCAAGCTACAAGGATACCACCATATTGCCAGGCCATACGTATGTTTATAAAATCCGCGCGTATAAGACAGTCAATGGTAAGAAGTACTACGCAGCCTATACCGATGAGAAATCCATCAAGGTAAAAATGAAATCATCCGTCCTGAACCAAGCGGCGGTTACCGGGGGCAGCAAGGTGAAGCTGGACTGGAAGCGCGATTCTAAGGCAGGAGGCTACTATATTTACCGCGCCGATTCCGCGAAGGGGAAATATAAGAAGGTAAAGAACATAAAAAGCAATAAGACCGTCAGCTGGGAAGATAGCAGCGTGGCATCTGGGAAAACGTATTACTATAAAATCCGCGCTTATGTAAAAACCTCGGAAGGGACCAAATCGTCCGGTTATTCAAAGGTGATGTCTACTTCAACGGCGCTTGGGAAAGCAAAGGCGAAATCAGCCACAGCCGTTAAGAGCGGCATTAAGGTGAAATGGAAGAAAAGCAGCGCCGCCAAAGGCTATAAGATTTACCGTACCGCTTCCAAAAAAGGAACTTACAAAATGGTAATGAAGATAACGAAGAATACAAAGGTAAGCTGGACGGATAAAAATGCCAAGCCGGGAAAGACTTACTATTATAAAATCAAATCTTATTCCCAGTTTCAAGGGAAAACTAAAAATTCTTCCTATTCTAATGTAGTATCTGCAAAGGCAGGGACACAGACTGCATAGTACAGATTAGAGAGGCATAAGCCAAAGGGCGTCCCATAACCGTTTTTCGGCAGACATGTATCTGGATACGGAATGGGACGCCCTATTAAAATTTATGTGGGACAGCCAAAAGGCAGGATGGAAGCCTTATGGGAGGCGCCGCGTGAAGCAATAGAAGGCCAAGATGGAAGCCCTATGGGCATAACAGGAGAAATGCTATGAAAATTACACCTTATAAGATCAAAAAAGGAATCCGTTATCTGAAGCATTATGGGCCAAAAGCGTTCTATCACCGTCTGCTGGATAAAATGGAGCCAGAAGAGGTAGCTTATGGGCCGTGGTTTGAGCGGCATAAATACACGCCCGAAGAGCTGCGGCGGCAGACGCTCCATGAAAAGGAACTTCCATACCGCCCGCTTGTCAGCGTTGTCGTCCCTTGTTATGGTACGCCTAAAAAATATCTGCTGGAAATGATAGAATCCGTCCGGCAGCAGACGTATGGGAACTGGCAGCTTTGCCTAGCGGACGCATCCCCGGGAGGGGAAGTGGAAGAAGCGCTGTCTGCATATCTAAAAGGACAGCCAGACGGGCGGATTGTATATCGGCGCCTAGGAAGCAATCAAGGCATTGCAGGGAATACAAATGAAGGGATTGCTATGGCGGAAGGGGAGTGGATTGCCTTTTTGGATCACGACGATCTGCTGGCGCCGGAAGCCTTGTTTGAGATGGTTTCTCTGATAAACCGTGATCCGGAGGTAGAACTTATTTATTCGGATGAAGACCACGTGGAAGAGGGTTCTAAGGGGCTGAAACATAAAAACCCCCATTTTAAGCCAGAGTTCAGCCCGGATCTGCTGCGGTCTAACAATTATATCACGCATTTTTTGTGCGTAAGCCGCCGTGTGATCGGGCAGGCAGGGCCGCTTTCTACGGAATTTGACGGCGCGCAGGATTACGACTTTATATTGCGCTGTACGGAGGCTGCACAAAAGGTAGGCCATGTACCGCGGGTGCTGTACCAT
Organism: uncultured Eubacterium sp.; assembly: GCA_948470065.1. Lineage (GTDB taxonomy): Bacteria > Bacillota > Clostridia > Lachnospirales > Lachnospiraceae > Petralouisia. The sequence continues at coordinate 81,154 of CAOKNO010000001.1, forward strand.
TGGCGCATCCATGGCAATTCTACCTCGGATAACCCCATGAGCAAGGCGTATGCTTATGAGGCTGGGGAGCGCGCGTTGCGACAGCATCTTGCCAGGGCGGGGCAGGAAGGGCAGGTATCCCAGTTAGCCCATTTTGGATATTACCGGATCCGGTATGCGGTAAAAGGGGCGCCGTTGGTATCCATCCTGATCCCGAACAAAGACCATGCGGATCTGCTGCGCCGCTGCATTGCATCCATCCAGCAATCCACCTACCAGAATTATGAGGTCATTGTCATTGAGAATAACAGCGAGGATAAGCAGACGTTCCAGTTCTACCAGGAATTGGTAGGGAAGGACTGCACTAAAGCCTGCGCCTCGGAAGGCGTATTGCCTGGCGGGCAAGCCGTAAGGGTCGTGCGCTGGGATCATCCATTTAATTATTCCGCAATCAATAATTATGGGGCTTCATATGCCAGAGGAGAATATTTTGTTTTATTGAACAATGATATTGAACTGATCACAAAGGAATGGATGGAGGAACTGCTGGGCAACTGCCAGCGTCCGGAAGTCGGGATTGTGGGCGCGCGCTTGTACTATCCTGATAATACGATACAACATGCTGGGATTGTGGTGGGGATTGATGGGATTGCCGCTAATATGTTCCCTGGGCTGCGGCGTGGGCAGGAAGGATATTACCACAAAGCTGCCATCCAGTTGAACTACAGCGCCGTCACAGCGGCATGTATGATGGTTTCCAGGAAGTTGTTTGAAAAAGTGCATGGCCTAGAGGAGGAATTGGCGGTTGCTTTTAACGATCTGGATTTCTGCCTGAGGGTCAGGGAAGAAGGGTATCTCGTAGTATACAACCCATTTGTGGAGGCTTATCACTATGAGTCAAAGTCGCGTGGGCTAGAGGATACGAAAGAGAAGGTAAGGCGGTTTGGTGAGGAGATTGAGTTTATCCGCAGGCGTTGGATTGGGCTGCTGAAAGCAGGGGATCCCTATTACAATCCAAACTTCTCTTTGAAAAAGTGCAACTACGCGCTGAAGCCTTAATGGGATTTGCGCTTGCCCTTTTTCCAATTCAATGCTACAATAAGACAATCAGAGGAAAGAACCAGTTAAGAGAGTGAAAGCATATGATGAAAGTATTTATCTGTCCAGCATGTGGCAGCATTACAACGGTATCAAGAAGAAAAGAGATGTTCTGCCATAAGTGCCAGGGCACAAAAATGGTTCCGTCCAAGCTGACATTTTCAAAATATACGGAAATGAATGAGCAGGAGCGGAAGGATTATTCTGAGAGCTGGCTGTACATACGGAATCATACAAAGGGAGAGCCTTCTTGAAGCGTGCAGCAGTCTATTACAGTTTCCTTTTGGTGCATACTGTATGATAACCTAAGATTGCAATCTGATAGTAGGAACTTGAGCGAGGTCTTGGATTATGTACAAAGAACAGAAAAAAAGCTGGGTGAAGCATTTGGATTTCCTGATATTGGACATCCTTTGCTTAGAGGCAGCCTTTTATATATCGTTCCTCATCCGGTTAGGGGACGTCAGGAAATCCCCGCTGCTTCGGGAATACAACCGCTTGGCTGTCGTCTTGCTTTTGCTGGATATCTGTATCGTATTTTTTTTCGAAGCGTATACAGGGATCCTGCGGCGGAATAAAATACAGGAGTTTAAATGCGTCGTATTACACTGTGGCGTTATCTTTGCAGGGATTACCGTATATATCTGGGCGAATAAGCAGTCCGAAATCTATTCCCGGCAGGTTATTTTCGTATTTTTAGGGATCGCCGTTTTGATAGAGTATTTTTTCCGGTGCCTGTGGAAGATCTATATCAGGCAGCGGATGATCCGTGGGAAGAAGTTTTCCCAGCTTATCGTTGTGACGGAGAAGCGTTTTGCATTGGAATGCGTGTCTGATTTCCAGAATAACCGGTACAAGGAATTTGAAGTGACCGGGGTTGTGGTCGTGGATGAGAACCAGATCGGGGAAGAGATCTGCGGCGTCCCTGTGGTTGCAAGCGCTGACAGCTTCCTAGAATACGTGCGTATTAATGTGGTGGACGAGGTGTTTATCAATGGGAACACCAGGGAGAGCAGCGAGGCTTTGGCGAATGAATTGTTAGAGCTTGGGATTACCGTACATTTTAACCTGGTGCGTGAATCCAGGCTGATGCCGAACAAGGTCGTGGAGCATTGTGGGAAATACCTGGTGCTGACTACCAGCATGAAGATTGCTACGGCGCGCCAGGTTTTTTTGAAACGCTGTATGGATATTTTGGGCAGCCTGGTGGGGCTTGTCCTGACCGGGGTTGCATTTCTGGTATTCGGGGCGCTTATCAAGATCCAGTCCCCAGGGCCGGTTTTTTATTCCCAGACCAGGATTGGGCGGGGCGGAAGGCGTTTTAAATTCTATAAGTTCCGTACTATGGTCGTTGGCGCGGACGCCATGAAGCAGGATCTGATGGAAGAGAATGAAATGGATGGCCATATGTTCAAGATGGAGGAGGATCCCAGGGTGTTCCCAGTGGGAAGGTTTATGCGTAAGTTTTCCATTGACGAGCTGCCGCAGTTTTGGAATGTGTTAATCGGGGATATGAGCCTAGTTGGGACGAGGCCCCCGACGGAGGATGAATTTGAACAGTATGAGCTCCACCATAAGGCAAGGCTTGGCATACGCCCAGGGCTGACGGGGATGTGGCAGGTCAGTGGGAGGAGCGACATTAAGGATTTTGAGGAAATCGTAGCGTTGGATACCCGTTATATTTCCGATTGGTCGTTGGGGATGGATATCCGGATATTGTTTAAGACTATTAAGGTCGTGCTTACAGGAAAAGGGTCGTCATGATAGATTTGTCAATCGCCATTGTGGCGTACAACGATGAAAAGGACGTCAGGAATGCGGTATGCTCGATTGTAGGGCATACCGCTGCAATTATTTCCAAGAAAATATATATTATAGACAACAGCGACAAAGAGAACCGTTTACCAGAACTGGCGCAGGAGTACCCGGAAGTGGAGTATCGTTCGCCAGGTAAGAACCTTGGATTCGGCAAGGGGCATAATTATGTGCTGGATCAATTGGAATCCAGGTATCATGCGGTTGTAAACCCAGATATCCTGCTGACGGAGGACAGCTTCCCTGTGCTTATGGATTTCTTAGAGCAGACAGGCGCAGGCATGGCAGTCCCAAGGATTTTGGATGGGGAGGGCAGGCTGTCGGCGGTATACCGCAGGGAACTTACCGTAGCGGATATGGGCATACGGATGTTTTTGCCTTCCCATTTCAAGAAACGGCAGGCATACCATACCATGCAGGATATGGACTATGGCAAGCCGTTCCAGGTGCCGTTTGCCCAAGGCAGCTTCCTTGTCGTGCAGACAGGATTGTTCCAGCAGATTGGAGGGTTTGACGAGCGTTACTTTATGTATATGGAGGATGCAGATCTATGCCGCAGGGTGAACATGGCCAGCAGCCTCTTATACTGCCCGGATACGGAGGTAATCCACAAGTGGGAGCGCGGCTCGCATAAGGACAAAAAGCTGCGCAGGATGCATGTGGAGTCTATGATACGATATTTTTCGAAATGGGGTTGGAAGTTATGGTAAGGCTATGCCAGGGAAATAGAGGGAATGGAGTTGGGGAAATGGAATCATCAGGGATCCGCGTTTCAGTGGCTATGGCGACTTATAACGGCGCAAGCTACCTGCGGCCGCAGCTTGATTCCATTTTAAGCCAGCTAGGGGAATGCGACGAACTGGTTGCCTCCGACGATGGCTCTGCGGACGGAACGCTTTCGATACTTCGGGCGTATCAAGAGAAGGACAGCCGCGTCATCCTGATTGACGGGCCTAGGAGGGGCGTTAAGCAAAATGTAGAAAACGCCGTTTCCCATGCCAGGGGCAGGTATATTTTCCTAGCGGATCAGGATGATATCTGGAGGGAGGATAAAGTGCAAAAGGCGCTTGCCGCCTTTGAAGCGCAGGGCGCGTATGTTGTAATCCATGACGCGCAGGTTTTTGAGGAACCGGATTCCCATACAGGGAGCAAGGAAGGCTGCCAGGTTATCATGGATTCTTTTTTCCAGTTCCGCAATTCCGGCCCAGGCGTTATAAAAAATATGTGGAAGAATAGTTATATCGGATGCTGTATGGCGTTTCGGAGGGAACTTACGGAAGCGATCCTGCCCATCCCGGGGCAGATTGAAATGCATGACCAGTGGATTGGCATATTGGGGGACTATTTTTGTGGAAAATCATGTTTCCTGCAAGAACCGCTGCTGTACTACCGCAGGCATAGGGACAATAATTCCAGCCTGAACCACTATGGAATTGGTAAAATGTTACGAAACCGAATCGTTTTTTTCGGTTATTTTTTTGTCAGGATTTTACATTTTCGCCATAAAAAAATAAGAGATTCGTGGAAATTTCAAGAAAAATGACAATTGATAAATTGGTAAAAATATTATAATATTAATCTTAACTTTGCGTAGAAATGTAACAAAAATATGACAAAAATGTGACATAATGGGTAGGGTGAAGGTATGGCGAAGCAGAAGAAACAGAATGGGAAAGGGAAAAAGAAGCGAGGGCGGAAAGTATTTCTTATCTTTCTGGAAATCCTAATCTTGTTGGGGATATTGGGGTGGATTTGGGCCAATGGGAAAATGGACATGCTCAATACGGACAACAACTTCCAGAAAGAGGACGTGCAGAATGTAGAACTGACGAAGGAGACAAAGAAGGTCTTGCAAGGTTACGTTATGGTGGCCTTATTTGGCCTCGACAACCGTGAGAACAACAATTACAGCAGCGGCAATTCCGATGTGATTATGGTGGCAAGGGTTGACCGTGATACGAAAGAGGTACGGCTGGTATCGGTCTACCGCGATACATTTTTGAACATGGCGGATCTCGATAACCCAGATGCGTATGGGAAGGCGAATGCGGCTTATGCGGTAGGAGGCCCGAAGCAGGCGGTGCGTATGCTGAATACGAACCTGGATCTGGACATCCAGGAATATGTGTCCTTTGATTTCAATGCAGTAGCAGAGGCTGTCGATATCTTAGGCGGCGTGGAGGTTGAGATTACCGAAGAGGAAGCCGTACACCTGAACAACCACTGTATCGGTACGGCAGAGGCGACAGGAAGGGATTATGAACCCTTGCCGGAAGCGGCAGGGACGTATAACCTGACTGGCGTGCAGGCTGTTTCGTATGGCAGGATACGCCAGACAATGGGGGATGATTTTAAGCGGACGGAACGCCAGCGGCTTGTTTTGAATAAAATGATAGAAAAAGCGCTGGCTTCGGATATCGGGACGATTAACCGCCTGATTGATAATGTGTTCCCAGATGTTAAGACGAGCCTTTCCAAATTGGAAATCCTGGATTTGGCGAAGGATGCGTTCAGTTACCAGATGGGGGAAACCGCTGGGTTCCCGTTTGACCAAAAGCCTGTGGAGGTCAGCGTCGCCTACCAGAAGCTTACGCAGGACTGCGTGATCCCAGCAGATTTGGCGTCGAACGTCAAGAAGCTTCATGATTTCTTATATGGGACGACAAGCTATCAGGTGACCGACAGCGTACAAAGCATAAGTGATGAGATTGCATACCGTTCCGGGGTAACGGCGGTAAAGGAAGACACAGGGATTGATACAGACGAAGGCTCTGGGGAAGAGGACGGGGACGAGGACGAGGACTAGGATCATAAGATTCCATATCGTTGAAATGGAGCAGAGGGCAAAGGTGTCCTGGCATATCGCAAGATGCATATGCCAGGACATTGGTTTCTGTAAGCCATGGAAGAGATTGGATGTAACGAGATAGGAAGAGCAAGGAGGTTTTCATATGTGTGGAATTGTAGGATATATTGGCGAGTCCCAGGCAGCCCCAGTGCTGCTGGACGGATTGTCAAAGCTGGAATACCGGGGATACGATTCGGCGGGCATTGCCGTATTTGACGGGGAACAGATTAAAGTGCAGAAATCCACGGGGCGGCTTAAGGTCTTAAGCGAACTCACCCATGACGGGGCGACGATGCCAGGCGTATCTGGGATTGGCCATACCCGCTGGGCGACCCATGGCGCGCCTTCCAACGTCAACGCCCATCCCCATTACAACCAGACGGAAACGATAGCCGTCGTCCACAATGGGATTATTGAGAATTATTTGAAATTAAGGAAATATTTAGAGGAAAAAGGCTATCAATTTGTGTCGGAAACCGATACCGAGATCGTGGCGCACTTATTAGACCGCTATTATAAGGGCGATCCGTTAGAGGCTATTACAAAGGTGATGCACCGGGTCGAAGGCTCTTATGCCTTGGGGATTTTATTCAAAGAGCATCCGGATCAGGTGTTTGCCGTGCGCAAAGACAGCCCGCTTATTGTGGGGCGCGGCAAGGATGGGAATTTGATTGCCTCGGACGTCCCGGCTGTCTTGAAGTATACCAGGAACGTCTATTTTATACAGAATGAGGAAATTGCGGTACTGACCAAAGAATCCATTGCTTTTTACAATGTAGATGGGGATGAGCTTCCCAAAGAAGCCACTACCATAGATTGGGATATCAATGCGGCGGAAAAAGGCGGCTATGAGCATTTTATGCTGAAAGAAATGTATGAGCAGCCCCAGACCGTCCGGGATACCTTAAACCCCAGGATACGGGAGGGCGAGGTCGTGATTGAGGAATTGGGGATGGGGGAAACAGAAATCCGCGCCATCCACAAAATCCATATTGTGGCCTGCGGCTCCGCCTACCATGCAGGGGTAACGGCGAAATATGTATTCGAGGGGCTGGCTAGGATCCCGGTAGAGGTAGATTTGGCGTCAGAATTTCGTTACCGCAACCCAATCCTGGCAGAAGACGACCTTGTAATTATTATCAGCCAATCTGGTGAAACCGCGGATTCTTTGGCTGCGCTGCGGGAAGCGAAGCAGCGTGGCGTGAAGACGCTTGGGATTGTCAATGTGGTAGGAAGTTCTATTGCAAGGGAAGCCGACCAGGTGATGTATACCTGGGCAGGGCCGGAGATTGCCGTGGCAACAACGAAGGCTTACAGCGCGCAGTTGGTCGCCCAGTACCTGCTTGCCATCCTTTTTGCTAAGGTGCGCGGGGAGATTATAGAAACGGAAGCAGCAGGGCTTTTGCAGGATTTGCAGAAGCTGCCGGAGCAGATTGAGATGCTCTTAGGGAACAAAGAACGGATCCAGCGTTTTGCCAACCGCTATATTGCGGCAAAGGATGTATTTTTCGTAGGGCGTGGGATTGATTTTGCAATTTCGATGGAAGGATCCCTGAAACTGAAGGAGATATCATACATCCATTCGGAAGCATATGCGGCAGGGGAATTGAAGCATGGGACGATTTCCTTGATTGAGGAAGGGACGCTGGTGGCCGCGGTCGTGACGCAGGAAGAATTGTATAAGAAGACCATCAGCAATATTGTGGAGCTGCGCAGCAGGGGGGCGTTTGTGCTTGCAGTTACAAATACCGGGAACCGGGAGATTGAGAAGGCGGCGGATTATGTGATCTATATCCCGCAGACGAACCGGTATTTCACAAACTCGCTTGCGATTATACCATTGCAGCTTTTTAGTTATTACGTATCGGTAGGGAAGGGCTGCGACGTGGATAAACCCAGGAACCTGGCAAAATCAGTGACGGTGGAATAGCGCCCTAGTGATACTGATCCATTGCCGTGTACAGAGAGGTATCTTTGGTTATTTATGAAAAAACACTTTTTTTTAAAATTGTTGTCACAATTCCGACACAAATTTTCCGTAAACTTCTTAACAGAAACGAAAACAGAGATAACATAGAGCACAGGACAAAGCCAAGGCAGAAGAAAGGAGATTTGTTATGGAAAATAAAAGGGATTTTGATTACATGGAACAAAATGGTAGTGATTTAAATAATGGCAGTAATTCTGATAACAGCAATGCTTTTGATAACAGCAACGAGTTCGATAACAGCAATGAGTTCCAGCCTGGACAGGATGAACGTGTTTATACAGCGGAGCCTGTGATGGAACAAGGGCTGCGGGAAAATCCGCATTATGCCGGAAGTATGGCGGATGGCCAGCAGGATACGGCAGCCAGCCAGGGATATGGGGCAGACCAGTCTTATGGCAGGGGAGCAGGCGACTCTGAACCAGGTTTTATCCCATTTGGAGGCCAGCCAGAGCAGCCGTTTGGAAACCAAATGGAAGGGAGCGGCCAGCCGTTTGGAAGCCAAATGGAAGGAAGCAGCCAGCCAGGCCAGCCGTTCGGGGGCCAGATGGAAGGGGGCGGCCAGTTTGGTCAGCCTTGGAATGGGCAGGCAGAAGGGAATGGCCAGCCGTTTGGCAGCAGGCCAGATGATAGGAACAGCCGTTTTTACCAGAATCCCCAAGCCGGGAATGGACAGCCATTTCCAGGGCCAGCCGATCGGCGTGTGAAGAAGCAGAAAGCCCCAAAGGTGAAAAAGCAGCGCGGCTTTGGGATGACTATGACAAAGTGCGCGGCGTTGGCGTTGGTGTTTGGCCTAGTGTCCGGAACGGTATTCTATGGCACAGGGAAGGCGTTTGAATATACGATGGGTGGTTTTTCAAGCGAGCAGGCTTCTACAGGGAATAACCAGCCGTCAAGCGTTACAACCAAAAGCGGCGATTTATCCGCTACAAGCGTCAGTACGGCAACGACGGTGACAGATGTATCCGATATTGTGGAAAATGTAATGCCGTCCATCGTATCCATTACGAATATGGGGCAACAGGAGTTAGGGCAGGATTTCTTTGGCCGCAAGTATGTACAGGATACGGAAAGCGCAGGCAGCGGTATTATTATTGCACAGACGGAGAAGGAGATTTACATTGCTACCAACAACCACGTTGTAGCAGGCTCCACCCAGCTTACCGTGAACTTTATTGACGACCAGACCGTTTCGGCAGAGATCAAAGGGACGGATCCAAGCACGGACTTGGCAGTACTTTCCATCCAGTCCAAGGATATCCCCAGCGAAACCATGGAGAAGATTAAGGTAGCGACCTTGGGCGATTCTGATAATTTAAAGGTAGGCCAGGGTACGGTTGCAATTGGGAACGCACTGGGCTATGGGCAGTCTGTGACGACAGGCGTAATCAGCGCAATTGGCCGTGAAGTGACGGTCCAGGATGAGAATACCGGGGCGTCCATTACAAACGACCTGATCCAGACGAGCGCAGCGATCAACCCTGGGAACAGCGGCGGCGCGCTTTTGAATATGAACGGCGAGGTGATCGGGATTAATTCCGTAAAATACACGGATACGCAGGTTGAGGGCATGGGCTTTTCCATCCCGATTTCCGAAGCAGAGCCGATTATCAACGACTTGATTACAAGGGAAGTAGTCGATGAGTCCAAATCAGCCTTCCTAGGCGTGCAGGGACAGGACGTCGACGAAGAGTTCTCTGTCAGCTTCGGGATACCGGAAGGGCTGTATATTACCTTAGTGCAGGAAAACACCGCGGCCGCACAGGCAGGCATTAAGAAAGGCGATGTGCTTACAGAGTTTGACGGAAGGAAGATCCGTTCTATGGAAAGCTTGTCAGAAGTGATACAGTATTACGCGGCAGGGACCGAGGTAGAACTTACGCTTCAGGTAAATGAAAACGGAGAATGGCAGGAGAAGAAGGTAATGGTAACGCTCGGAAAGAAGAACGGGCAGTAAGAATTTTTCCTTTTCATCTTGGGAAAAATATGGTAGGATAAGGACAGACGATTTAGGAGCTGTCGCATGATAGGAATCTGATATAGGATGGTGTTGGATTGGGATTTGATACGCGCCGCATCTTGTGTCTGGTTTACTTCATGCGCCAGCTTCCTTTTGTTATTGGAGGGATTCTTATGAGGAAGAAAAAAATCGTAATTGCATTAGGCCACGACGCGCTGGGGACGACGCTGCCGGAGCAGAAGCTGGCGACCAAACGGACGGCGAAGGCCGTGGCGGATTTTATTAAGGAAGATTACCAGGTGGCGATTTCCCATAGCAATGGGCCGCAGGTGGGGATGATCCATACGGCAATGGCTGAGTTTTGCAGGATTTACCCAGAGTATACGGCAACGCCTATGTCCGTCTGCTCAGCAATGAGCCAGGGGTATATTGGGTACGATCTCCAGAATGCCATCCGCACGGAGCTGTTGGATCGCGGGATTTATAAGCCAGTTTCTACGATCTTAACCCAGGTATGTGTGGATCCGTACGACGATGCGTTTTATAACCCGACGAAGGTAATCGGGCGCGTTATGACAGAGGAAGAGGCGGAGACAGAAGAGAAGAAGGGGAACCATGTGAAGAAGACGAAAGACGGCTTCCGCCGGATTGTAGCAGCCCCAAAGCCTGTGGATATTGTGGAGATTGATACCATCCGCACGCTGCTAGAAGCAGGGCAGGTCGTGATTGCCTGCGGCGGAGGCGGGATCCCAGTGCTGGTGCAGGATCATAAGTTAAAAGGCGCAAGCGCTGTGATTGAAAAAGATTTTGCGGCAGGGAAGCTGGCGGAACTGGTGGACGCGGATCGCCTGGTTATTTTGACTGGAGTCGAAAAAGTTTGCCTGGATTTTGGCAAAGAAACAGAACAGCCCATAGAGGAGATGACCACGGCACAGGCAAAGGCATATATGGAAGAAGGGCAGTTTGAAGAAGGGACGATGCTTCCAAAGATTGCGGCCGCTATTGAATTTATTGGGAACTCCGCGGTGCGCAGCGTCCTGGTTACGAAGCTTACGGCTTCTTATGAAGGATGGGATGGGCATAGCGGGACATTGATCCATAAGTAAGAAGGAAAGAGAGGAAGGAAAAGAAAGCATGAAATATTTAAGGAAGACAAAGATCATCTGCACCTTAGGGCCTGCTACGGATAAGGACGACGTGCTGAAACAATTGATGTTAGAAGGGATGAATGTCGCCAGGTTTAATTTTTCTCATGGCACACATGAAGAGCAGGGGGAGAGATTGGCGCGCGTATGCAGGCTCCGCAAGGAACTGGATCTCCCGGTCGCGACCCTTTTGGATACCAAGGGCCCGGAAATCCGTTTGCGGGAGCTGCAAGATGGCAAGGCGCAGCTTGTAGAGGGGCAGAAGTTTGTATTGACAACGGAAGAAATCATAGGGGACAGCAACCGCGTGTCGGTTACGTATCAGGATCTTGTCAAGGATGTGGCTCCAGGATGCCGGATCCTGATTGACGACGGCTTGATTGAATTACAAGTAGAAGAAGTCACAGATACAGAAATTTCCTGCCATGTCTTAAATGGCGGCATGATTTCGAATAAAAAGGGTGTGAATGTCCCAAATGTAGAGCTTTCCATGCCGTATATCAGTGAAAAGGATTATGAGGATATTGTGTTTGGGATTGAAAATGATTTTGATTTTGTCGCAGCGTCTTTTGTGCGCACCGCAGACGATATCCTGCAGATCCGGAAAATTTTTGAGGAGAAGGACTGCCATAACATCAATATTATTGCCAAAATTGAAAATATGCAGGGCGTGGACAACATCGACGAGATTATCCGGGTATCGGATGGGATTATGGTTGCCCGTGGGGATATGGGTGTGGAAATCCCATTAGAGGATGTGCCTGTCATCCAGAAAATGATTATTAAGAAAGTAATTAATGCCGGGAAGCAGGTCATTACCGCAACCCAGATGTTAGATTCTATGATGAAGAACCCAAGGCCGACCCGTGCAGAAGCAACAGATGTGGCAAACGCCATTTACGACGGGACGAGCGCGATTATGCTTTCCGGGGAAACGGCGGCTGGCCTGTATCCTGTGGAGGCTGTGAAGACAATGGTAAAAATCGCAGCCCGTACCGAACAAGACATCAATTACACAGCGCGGTTTAAAGCGCGTGAAACCATGAGCAACCCAGATATTACGAATGCCATTTCGCACGCGACTTGTACGACGGCAAGCGATCTGAACGCAGCGGCTATTATTACCGTGACCCAGTCTGGGAGGACGGCGCGCATGATTTCCAAGTACCGTCCAGATTGTACGATTATCGGTGGGAGCATGTATGAAAAGGTCTGCCGCCAATTAAACCTTTCCTGGGGCGTGGCGCCCTTGATGGTAGAGGAAAAAGACGATGCGGACGAGTTGTTTGAACATGCCGTAGACGTGGCGGAAAAGGCAGGGCTGGTATCCATGGGGGATATTACCGTGATTACGGCTGGCGTGCCGCTTGGCGTGTCCGGCACTACGAATATCCTAAAAGTCCACGTGGCGGGGCATATCCTGGCGGTTGGGAACGGGATCAACGACAAGGTAGTGTCTGCGAACCTTTGCGTCTGCCGCAAGGAAGGGGATCTCCAAAGGAATTTTAAGGCTGGGGACATTATTGTCGCCAAGGAAACGACGAATGAGATGATGGGGCAGATACGGGAGGCTTCCGGGCTGATTGTGGAAGCAGCAGGTATGGACTGCCATGCAGCCATTGCGGGGCTAAGCCTTGATATCCCGGTGCTGGTGGGGACGGAGCATGCCACCACAATCCTAAAGACAGGCGCTTACGTCACCTTAAATGCAAAGGAAGGGATTATTAGCTGTAACCGATAAAGAGAAGGGTGAGGAGTCCAATGGAACGAATTAGGAAACGGCTGGCTGTGCTGATTGTATCAGCCCTTTTGGTATGCGGTATGCTTGCAGGATGCGCAGGGGCAGGGGACGCGCCTGGCACGGGCAAAAAGGAAGGGCAGGAAACGGCAGGCGGCCAGGAAGCCGGAAGCGGCCAAGATGGAACAGACGTCTTGCAGGATGCGAAAGACGATCAGCAAAATGATCTGGACACAGAGGATACGGCGGATACCAAGGATTTGCAGGAGGGGACGAAAACGCCGGAACCATCATCCGCTAAGGCTTCTGAAACAGAGACGGAGAAGGAAGGGGATGGGGAAGCGGCAGAGGAAAGCGTCCCTGCGCCGTCCCTGGATCCAGAAACGGTTGTGTACGCCAGGGAAGAGGTTGTGGCCACGGCCTCTGTCAATGTCCGCAGAGGCCCGTCTACGGACAGTGAGGTCTACCAGACGGTTTCACGCAGAAGTAAATTTACAAGGACGGCGGACGATGGGACATGGAGCGCTGTGGAAATTGACGGGACGGAATATTTTATTGCATCAAAATACCTAAAATTAGAATCAGAACTAACAGATAACGGTTATCTCGTTGTGATTGACGCAGGGCACCAGGGGCACGGGAACAGTGAGCCGGAACCGATTGGCCCTGGCGCTTCTGAAACGAAGGCAAAGGTTGCCAGCGGCACCAGCGGGTGCGTCAGCGGGCTGAATGAATATGAACTGACCCTTGACGTATCGCTGAAGCTGCAGGCGGAGTTAGAAGCCAGAGGATATGAAGTTATGATGGTACGCACCAGCCATGACGTCGATATCAGCAATAGCGAACGGGCGGCAGTAGCCAACAATGCCGGGGCGGATGCTTTTATCCGCGTCCATGCCAACGGCTCAGAAGATAGCGCAGAAAACGGCATCCTTACGATCTGCCCTACTTCTGGAAACCCTTATATGGGAAGCCTGTATGGGCAATGCAGGAGCCTTTCGGAATGTGTGCTGGATGGTGCGGTAAATGCAACCGGGGCGAATAAAAAGTACATTTGGGAAACAGATTCTATGAGCGGCATCAATTGGTGTACGGTTCCAGTGACCATTGTAGAAATGGGCTTTATGACAAACCCAGAGGAAGATCAGAAAATGGCGGAGGACAGTTACCAGCAGCAGCTTGCAACTGGAATTGCAGATGGGGTGGACGCTTATTTTGGAAACTAAAGCAGATCATGCATGGATCAAGGAACAGCTATACCAGCAGAAGGAAGCTGTCCATGACAGGAGCAAGGGAAGGATACCAAGAAAAGGGCAGGAGAGAGAAGGACGTGCAAAATGGGATATCTATGGGAGATGTTTGGGGGATCCTTAGCGCTTACCCTTGGGATCGAACTGCCAATCGTATATTTGCTGGGGATGCGCAGGGGAAGATGCATCTTCCTTGCAGCGCTTGTGAACGTGCTTACAAATCCCCCGGCCGTGCTGTTGTGCTGGCTTGGGCAGGCGTACCTTCCCAATGTGCCATGGCTTTGCGTGCAGGCTCCGGTTGAAATCGTAGCCGTGTGGGCGGAGGCCTTTGTATACCGCAGCTTTGCAAAAAGCCATGAGTGGGATATCCCCCATCCTGTCTTGCTTTCCGTTGCTGCAAACTTGTGTTCCTGGCTGTGCGGCGTGATATTTTTCTAAAGGGGAGGGAAAGCTTGTATGACAGCATGGTATTCCATATTGCATTTTCTGGTAGACGGCGTATGCGCCTTGGCGATGTTTGGCTCATTCCTGCCTGGTGGGCATGACCATACGGATATACTGGTTTATAATTTCTGCGCGTTTGCCATGCAGATGCCCCTTGGGCTTGCGTTGGATATGGCCAATATCCGGTATCGGGAAAAGGAGATGGAAATAGCCTTTGCGGCTGCGGCGGCGGGGGTATGCTGTACAATGGCAGGGGCTTTTGTACATCCGTTTCTTTTGGGGCTTGGAAACGCGTTATTCCATCTTGGCGGAGGTTTGGGGGCAATCAAGGAAGACCATACAAGACATTGGGAAGGCCGTGGGCTTGGCGTCTTCGTTGCCCCAGGGGCAATTGGGCTGTACTTTGGCACATGGATTGCGAAACAAGGCATGTGGAAGGTAGCCGTTCTGGGCGCAGGCGTTTGGATGGCGGTTATTTGTATCTGGCTGGCATATCTGCACAAGAAACAGAGGGAGCAGGATACGGCGCAAATCGTAGGCTCCCCCGCTGCGGAGGATTGTTGGAACGGCGTCGTCTGGTGCGCCGTTTCCTGCCTGGCTGTCGTGATCCTGCGCTCGTATCTTGGCATGGCGGTTTCATTCCCATGGAACGCCAGTTTTGGGGCAGGGCTTTTGGCAGTCATTGCCCTGGCAGGCGGGAAGGCGGCAGGCGGTTTTTGCGCGGCGCGGTTTGGATTTTGGAAAACATCCGCCGTATCCTTACTGCTTGCGGCGTTTTGTTATCTGTTCCTTGCCGTAATGCCCGTTGGGCTTGCAGCCCTGTTTTTCTTCAATATCACAATGCCTGTTACGCTGTATTGGATGGTATGTATGTTCCAGTCAATGCCAGGGTTTGCATTTGGAAGCTTGACCTTTGGCCTGTTTTGCGGTTTCCTGCCAGGGTATTTTGGGATCCTGCCCCAGGCAGGCGCGGGGATGGTAGGCTGTGTGGCGAGCCTTTTGTCCATCCTGTTCCTGTTTTGTGGGAAAATCTATGCTGGGAAGATAGGAAAGGAACCTGTAGAGCCAGGGAGTCCTGGTATCAAGCATGGTTTCAGAGCCTGCTGGCAAGGAAGGAGGAAGCGATGAAAAAGAAAGTATGTTTTTTGTGCGCGGTTCTTTGCGCTATGATGTATGCCGCGCCTGTGAAAGCAGACGTTATCTGGACGCCGGAGGATTCCTTTTACCAAAGGCATGAATCGGAATGTAATTATGAGGAGCGCCAATATACGGCAAATGGGCCAAATGGAGAAGTAGAAGTCTACGAAAGCCCAGAATCGCCAAAGGTAGTGGCTACCCTGGAAAATGGTGCAAAAACAAGTGTTTCTGTGACATATACCGACAAAGAAGGGGTCGTGTGGGGTTCCTACCTCCAGGGAGGCTGGATGCCTATGGAATATATGGACGTCATTTACGACAGCATTTCGTTTCGGCAGGATCATGCTGCGGAGATAACAGAAGAGCCGGGCGCTTTGGATGAAGATTACTTAAGGGAAACAATATATGTCTGGAAATATCCTGCTTCTGAGGAATGCTATGGGATGGAACCGGGCGAATTTGAGCTTGTCCCAGAGTATGATTCTGTCTATGTCGATCCGGACGGACTGCGCTGGGGGAACATGCCTTATTTCTATGGCTACCGGGACGTTTGGATATGCATCAGCGAACCTACGGCGGACGTCAGGGAACTCTATCCAGACGGCGTGCCAAAGCAGGAACCCGAAGCACAAGGGCAAAAGCAGGGAGATAAGATCGTGCCGAAGGGCAACCATGGGCGGGAGGCCTTTGCCATTGCGGCTGTCGCGTTGGTTGTGCTGGTAACGGCAGGATTGTTGGTAGTGTTGCGGCGCAGCAGCAAACGCCGTCCTTGAGAAAGATCAGAAGATATGCTATAACCCGAGTTTGCCACTTGCGAGTAAAAAAATTGAAGTAAAATGACCAAGTAAACACTAATTTTTCCAGTATTTATGCGGTTTGAGAAAATATACCTACATTTATGCCCTACATGAAATTTCTTGATCGGGTGGCGGATCTTGTTGAAAACTCCCGGAAGCTGTGATAGAATAATGTTGGGCGTCACCGAGATGGTGGACGGCTGGCCCTCTCCGGAGGGACTGTGACCCTCCGTTTACATAAT
>CAOKNO010000002.1 GCA_948470065.1 uncultured Eubacterium sp.
TCGTTCCCGCGGATAAACGCGCATTGGCTGATTTCTGCTTCTTCGTAAATAATTGCAGGCCCATTGAGAAACGCCGTTGGAGCCACCTTAGCGCTTTTTGCAACCCAGATATCTTCCCCACGCCGCTCAAAACGCCCTGGATCCAGGGATTTCCCTAATGCACAGATAAACGCGCTGATCTTAGGCAACGCTTCCCATGGGTAATCCAGCCCAGAAAACAATTCTTGGGCAATCGTTTCCGTTAACGTGTATAACTGACTGATTTTGCATGATTCCATTGTAATCTCCTCTTCACTAGACAGACCATGTTTTCTGGTTCCCATTGCGGCTCCCCCATGCGCCCAGGCATCTCCCCTTACTTCTTGCTATCCCTTAACCCCAGCGGTTACGGATCCTTCTGCTTCTGGTAAAAGCTGGATGCATACTGGAAATATTCCCGCAAAGCATACTGGTTATCCAGCCCCAGCACGCCGTCTGTACGGCTCTGCACAAAACGTTCCAGCTTCCCCATATACTCTTCCTGGGTGATGCTTCCTTCCGCCACGTATGCCAGGCCCTTTTCCCAGCTTGCTGTCAGTTCAGGGTTCAACAAGGAACGGATGGACGCGTTCACCACGTCGTATATGATTTCCCCTAAAAGCGTGGGGGTAATGGCCTGTGTCTTTTTATTCAATGCCAGATACTTGTTGTTCACAAGTTTTTTTAAGATCTCAGCCCTGGTCGCGCTTGTGCCAATGCCGCTTCCCTTGATCTGGGCGCGCAGCTCTTCATCTTCAATCAACTGGCCGGCATTTTCCATGGCAAGGATCATAGAACCCGAATTGTAACGCTTAGGCGGCGTAGTTTCGCCTTCCTTTATATTTAATGACAAGACAGGAAGTCCCATTCCTTTTTTTAAGGCGGACAACGTTTCTAGGAACTTCGTATCGCACAAAACATCCTGCCCAGCCTTCGTCTCCTGGGAGGAAGGCGCGTCTTTTTTCTTGCGGAACGAATATTCCATCACGGCCAGGTAGCCTGGATCTGCCAAGACCTTAAAGGAAGCAAAGAATTTCTCCGTGCCCTGCGCTGCCGTATCCTCCTGCTTAAGCTCCATCCCTGTGATTAAGCTGATCTTCTGATAAACCGCGGGAGGGAAGAAAATTGCCAGAAACCGCCTTACAATCACCTCATAGACGTTCAGCGTCTCCTGGCTCAGGCCTTTTATGGCAGAAAGCCCTTGCCCCGTAGGGATTATCGCGTAGTGATCCGTAATCTGCTTGTCATTGACGTAACGTGTCTTTGCAAGGCCTTTGTGGCTGCCCTTCTGCAAAATCTCTTCTGCAAAGGCCGTTACGGAAGGGATCCCCTTAAGCCCTTCGATGTTTTTATGGATTTCCTTTGCTACCGCGCTAGAAAGCGCCCGGGCATCCGTCCTTGGATACGTCACCAGCTTTTTCTCGTACAATTCCTGCACGATCTGCAGCGTCCGATCTGGGCTGATCTTAAAAAACTTAGAACAATCGTTCTGCAATTCTGCCAGGTTGTACAAAAGAGGCGGCTTCTTCGACTCCTTCTTTTTCGTTACGGAAAGCACCGTGGCAACCAGTTCCTCCGGCTTCTTCCCACCGCATAGCAAGCTGACCAAGGCTTCTGCATCCTCGCGTTTTTTCCACCCATTTTCTTTATATAGCTTTGGGGATTTGAAAAAGGCGGAGCCTTCTACCGCCCGCCACTCCCCTTCGGCAGAGCCGCCCGGCAGCTTTACCTGGTTTAGGACACGGTAAAACGGCGTCTTAACGAACGCCCGGATTTCCCGTTCCCGGCGCACCACCATGCCTTGTACGCACGTCATCACACGACCGACGCTGACAACCGTATACTTCGTCTTTAGGAAGGCTGAAATGGCGTTGCCGTATTTTAAGGTCAAAAGCCGGGAAAAATTAATCCCCATCAGGTAATCCTCTTTGGCGCGCAGGTACGCAGAAGCACAGAGGTTATCGTATGCCGACAAATCCTTCGCTTCCCGGATCCCACGCAAAATCTCTTCCTCTGTCTGGGAATCAATCCAGACCCGGCGGCGGGTTTTCCCCGTTACGTTCGCCTGCTGCTCCACCAGCCGGTAGATGTATTCCCCTTCCCGCCCGGAATCGGTACAGACGTAGATGGTGTCCACATCCTTACGGTTCAGCAGCGTTTCTACAATCTTATACTGCTTTTTTACCCCTGGTATGACCTCATACTTAAACTCCTTCGGAAGGAACGGGAGGGTGGACAGGCTCCACTTCTTATATTTCCCATCGTACGCTTCCGGATAACTCATCGTCACCAAATGCCCGACGCACCAGGTCACAACAGCCGTATCGGCCTCCATATATCCATCGTGATTTTGAAACGCCAGCTTCAACGCCTTGGCAAATTCCCTGGCCACGCTTGGTTTCTCTGCAATAAACAAAGCTTTTCCCATACGACTAACCCTGCTTTCTATCTTCGCCTAAACGGTATCCTACCGCCCTACATTTCCCCCATATCCACTAAAATAATCCGCTGCTCCTGGGAAGCGATTTCTTTTAGATCCTCTTCAAATCCATTTGCAGAAAATAAATAATAGAAATTCGCCGTCACCTTTGCCTGCTCCATACTTGTAAAGAGCCGCTGGCACATCTCAAACGTCATTTTCTGCTCAGACCAGCTACACAGGCAGATGATATTCTCCCGGACGCTGTTTTGGGCAATAATATCAATATTCCCTTTCTTGCCCACCCAGGTCCCCATTTTATGTATCTGCAACGGAAGCTTTTTCGCCATATCCTGTAATTCCAGGTATTCCATGCATACCTTGACAAAATACCGTTTTAAATACGAATCCAGCCCCTGCGCAATATAGAGATCGTAAAATTCCTCCGGCCGCATCCCGAACAGATCCGACATATGGGGATAGACAAATTTAAACCAGAAATTCAAGTAGGTATCCTTAATCTGGTACAGCCCTTTCTGCGCATTCTGCCATCCCCCGGTTTCAAAAGAATATACCTTCTCCACCACGTCAAATTCCATCAAGTGCTTCAGGTAAACGCTGATTTTTGCCCTGGAAAACCCCGTCGCCTGGTAGATATCGTTCAGCTTCCGTTTGCCGGACGCCAAAACCTCTAAGATCGTCTGGTACACAGAGAGTTCCCGAAGCTGCCCCCGGATCCTCTCCCTGGCCTTCCCGTATAGGAAGCCGTCTTCGGAAAGGATATGGGTGCAGATATTATAACGGATGCCTTTCTCCTTCTCCCACCGTTCCAGATATTCGGGCATGCCGCCTGCCACGCCATACACCTCAACGCTTTGGCGCAAGGTATAGCCTGGAAATTCCCGCACCAGATCCAAGAAATGAAGTTCTTCTATTTTTAAGATACGATCGATCTTTTTTAACGATGCGCCAGACAATTTGGGGATTTCCTGTTCCACCCAGGGGATCGATGTGCTGCACAACAAGATAAGCGTCGGCTGCTCTGGCTCTTTGTGTTTCTTCCACTCCAAAATACCGTCCCAAAACGAAGGATCCTTCTTCCATATATGCTGAAATTCATCCACCGCCAGCACAAGCTTGCTGCCATCCCTGCTCTTTGCATGGGCAAAAAACATACCATAGGAGCCGTCCATCCCCGTTATTTTACAATATGAAGAAATTTCCTGCCACATCCGCTGAAGCTGGGCGTCGGCGGACGTCTCCGGCGCATAGTAATAAAAGTACTCCTTCCCACGGCAAAACGCCCGGAGCAAGTCCCGGTACTTATTCTCCTTCGCCCCATACAATACCAAAAGCTGGTTCCCTTCCTGCCGATATATCTGCTCCAAATAGCGTAATTCTACATTTCTCCCTGTCATAGCTGGCTCTCCTTATCCCTCCATAACCGTCTGGATCCCCCTAGAAACAAAATCCCCAGCCATCCTCGTCTTGCCACGTCCTATCCTGCCGCCCATACGGCATCGCCTTTTGCCAGAGATTCCTAGACGGTAACCATATGTATCATACCATTCTTTATTTCTTTTTACAAGCCACATGGCCATCACCCATAAAACCCCGGCTAGCAGGGGCAAGCCCCATCGTGCCAGCCTAGCGTTCTTATAAGAGCGGTGCGAACAGGCGCACAACCCCTAGGAATGTGCGGATTGCCGCAGGCCGTTTCTGGCAAAATTCCATATTGATTTCCTCCGCCTCCGCCATCGTCGCCAGGGCGTCCTCCTTTACCTGCATGACTGCGCTAGAACGGTACATCCAGACTCCGCACTCAAAGTGCAGGTAAAGGCTGCGGTAATCCATATTGATGCTCCCAACCGTTGCAATCTTATCGTCACAGACAAAGCATTTTGCATGCAAAAAGCCTGGGTTATACTGGTAAATCCGTACGCCGCTTTCAATCAGCGGTTCATAATATGACTGGCTCATCCAATAAATCACCCGTTTATCTGGGATCCCGGGCATAACAATCCTGACGTCCACACCGCTTTTCGCTGCATTCTGTAACGATTTCATCATTTCATTATCTGGAATAAGGTATGGGGTGAAAATATACACATAACGCTCCGCCCGGTTGATAATATTCATATAAATATTCTCCCCAGCGGTTTCATGATCCAGCGGGCTGTCTGTGTACGGCTGGATATATCCGTCGTTCACAAACGGCCGGTCCTGGTAAGCTTCCGGCCGGAACTTCCCCAAATCCGTTTCCTGGATCTTATTGATATAATCCCACATTTCCAAAAACATGACTGTAAAGCTCCAGACGCCTTCCCCCTCCAGGCGGATCCCGGTATCCTTCCAATATCCGAACCGTTCTATTTTATTGATGTATTCATCCGCCAGGTTGATCCCTCCCGTAAACCCGACCTTGCCGTCTGCTACTAAGATCTTCCGGTGATCCCGGTTATTCATAATCACGGACATCACAGGATAGAGCGGGTTAAAACGCACGCATTGGATCCCCCAGCTTTCCATCTGCTCATAATACCTTGCTGGCAGCGTGGTCACACACCCAAAGTCATCGTAAATAAAGCGCACGTCCACGCCCTTTGCAGCCTTTTGCTTTAAAATGTCCAGGATCTTCCCAAACATATACCCCTCTTCCACAATAAAGTATTCCATAAAGATAAAATGCTCTGCTTCTTCCAAAGCCTTTAGGATATCTGGGAACATCTTCTCCCCAGAGCTGTAATATTTCGTAGCTGTATTTTGGTACACAGGGTAGTTCACCCAATTTTTCATATACTGGGACTGGCAATAAGCAGATCGATCCAATTCTGCCAAGGCTTCCTGTAGGATATGGTCATCCGGCAGGCTCTTTTCAATCTCCCGGTTTACCGCTTCCATCCGTTTCCTGGTCCGCCTGGTCAGATCCGAACGCCCGAAAATAAAATAAACCAGCAGCCCTATAATCGGGACTGCCAAGATAACCACCGTCCAGGCAATTTTATAAGAAGGGTTGCTGTTTTTATTCACAATGACCAATACCACAAAGATCGCCAAAATATCAATGATCGAGCTTAAAAAAGAATACCGTCCAAGTACTCCTGTCAGGAACGACAAAATCCACAGCAATTGCATAAAAATAGCAAACGCCACAATCGTTGCCCTTCCAAGTAAAAATTTTTTAACCTTTTTCATAATTCCATCCTCTCGTGTATGCCGCAAAAACCCTGCCGCCGTACAGGCAACGGGCAACGCCCCGAATCACCCCATCCCGTATCCATATGGCATTCTACCACAAGAAGACCTCTATGTCCATTCTCCCATTACAATAGCTTCCCTATGTCGATCATCCCCCAGCCCTGCTTAGACTGGGGAAGCCCTAGATCTACCGTACGCTGATACAGGCGCAGCTTTACTTCTGCTGGGGTAAAATGGAAATATTTGCTCAACAATAGCGCAATGCTGCCGCTCACCATAGGAGCCGCCATAGACGTACCGCTCTTTTTCATATACATCCTGGGCGGGATGGAACAGCTCGTGACATTGGTGCCTGGAAGCACCAGTTCCGGTTTTACCACGCAATGCTCCGTAGGCCCTTGGCCAGAATAATCCGGCTTCAGCATAGATCTGCCAATTTGATCTTTCGTATCGTCAAAGCATCCTACGGTAATCACCTTCCTGCTAATGCCTGGCACAGTGACGCTACATCTCCCCGGGCCATTATTCCCTGCCGCCGCTACTACCACCATATCGTTATCCCAGGCATAGTCCACCGCCTGCAGCAGGCGGATCCGCTCCCTGCTCTCTGCCTGGAGCACCATCCCAATGGAAATATTTACAATCCGGATCTGGTACTCCCTTCTATGGTTCACCAGCCAGTCAATTGCCTGCACGACATGCTCTGTATTCCCATTTCCCCAGCGATCCAAAATTTTTACCGCCACAAAATGGCAACGTGGGGCAATCCCTCGGTATTTCCCATTGGATGCCCCTCCGTCCCCACCGATAATCCCAGAAATATGCGTCCCATGCCCATTGTCATCATACGGCGTTTCCCTTTGGTTGATAAAGTCTAAAAAACGGATGACCCGATGGCCAAAATCCGGATGCAGGTAAATCCCGGTATCTAAAACTGCAACGCCAATCCCCTCTCCGTAATATCCCCTCTCGTAAGCCTTCCCAGCATTGATAATCTTCCTGACCCTTTCCATATCCCTCTGAACGTCATAACCTTTTTCCTTAATATATGCATGAGCGGCATATACGGACGCTACTCCTTCGCCAAAGCTTCTTCCTGTAGCTTATCAAACGACGCCATACATTCATCTACCGTAGCGCCACTTAGCAGTTCCCGTACGATCAGGCAGGTATTCCCCCACTGTTCCACATTCATCCCAGCATTCGATCCAAGGACATAGACATTCTCTTCGATTTTACTGTTCAGAGGCTCCAATGCTGGGATGCAGTCTACCTCCACATTTTTAGACGGCGATATTACTTTATTCGTTTCGGAATAAATCTGCAACGCTTCGTCGGACAGGATGACCTCCAATGTATCTTTTACATCCTTCCTATTCTCCGCCTCCGCGCTAATGCCATATCCTGTCACTGAAACCACTGGCATCTGCCCGCGGCTGCTGGGAAACCCAATCACCTTCATGTTAAACCCTGGGTCCCCATAGGCGGTATCGGTATTTGCAGCCCCCCAGTACGCCATGACAATCGGGGTCTTCTGGGCTAAGAAGTCTGGTCCTTCCCCATCAATCGCTTCGTAAGTATAAGCGGCTTTCGCATCAATGTATCCCTGGTCAATCAACTCCTGGAGAAATTCAAATCCTGGGCGCATATAATCGCTGTATTTGCTCTCCCCATGGTTCAAAGCTTCGATCTCTGCTTCCGTATTCCCACCGTTATACAAATCCGCATACGCCTGGGCAAAGACAAAATTCTCAAGCCACCAGCGGTTTGCGCCGATTGGGACCCGGATCCCATTTTCCTTAAATACCTTACAGCATTCCAACAAATCTTCTGGCGTTTCGGGCAATTCCAAATCATACGCATCGAACATATCTTGGTTGACAAACATACCATTGACAACTACCTCCTGGGGGATTGCCACCAGCTTCCCGTCGACCGTATTTGCAATTTTCACTACTTCCCTTAAATTCTTGGCAACGTCAAGATCCGACAAATCCAGCAGCCTGCCTTCCTCCCCAAGGATCTGGATCGTATCCGGGTTCAATAAATACAAATCATCCATATTATTACGCGCACGGTCAAGCGTTACTTCGTCATACGTTTTTTCCTGGTAATTTTCTGCGGTATACGTCCGGTATTCCACCGTCAGGCCAAGCTGTTCCTCCGCCAGCATAACCGTCTGATCAAAAGCGCTCCGCGCGACATTCTCTGAATCTGGATCCGACTTTTCCATTGGCCCGAAGAGATTGACAACCTTCCCGCTGTTTTCATCCTTACGGATTAGGTTCTTATCTAATTCGTCATCCCCAACACAAGCTACGGCAACAGACACGAAAGCCGCTGCCAGGAACAACATTGCCAAACGTACCAGCTTCTTCCCCATTCCTTACTCCTTCCTAAGCAAACTCTTCTTGATCACCGTTTTTAACAATTCTATATCAATTGGCTTTGACAAATGGACGTCCATCCCCGCATCCAAGGCTTCCTTTTCATCCTCGGCAAATGCATTCGCGGTCATGGCTATGATTAAAATGCTCCGTGAATCTTTCCGTTCCAATGCCCGGATTCTCCTTGTCGCTTCATACCCGTTCATAACTGGCATCTGCACATCCATCAAAATGGCGTCAAACTCACCTTCTTTTGCGTCACGGAAGCGTTCCAACACCAACTGCCCATTTTCTGCAATCTCACAGCTCGCTCCTTCTACAGATAATATTTCCGTTAAGATTTCTGCATTTATCTCATTGTCCTCTGCCGCAAGGAAATGCATCCCTTCCAGGCTACATTTCTCTACAAGTTCCGCATCCGCCCCCGCGGATCCCTTGCGCATTTCCAAAATCTTCTCCTTAAACACTGATACAAAAAACGGTTTTGGCAGGATTTGCGTATGCTCCAGCTTAAGCGCTTCTTCGATCCCTTCCGCGTCGCAGGACGCTAAAAACAGGATAGGCGCAGGCTCTGGCATAGCTTCCCGTAATTTCTCCGCCGCCCTGACAGGCCCGTCGTCTGCAAGTTCCCATCCCAGCAGCGCCACATCGTAGCCCTGCCCATGGGAAGAAACCTCCTGTATGCGCCCCATTGCCTCTCCCACGCCAGAAGCCGTGTCCACACAGACGCCCGTTTCTTTCATAAGTTCTATGATATTCGCGCATGATTCTTCCTCACTGTCTACCGCCAGGATACGCGTTATGCCATTCTCTTCCCAAAAACGTCTATCTACCTGTCCTTCTGGGATACGGAACTCGATTTCAACGACAAACAGGCTTCCCTTGTTAACCTCGCTTGTGACTTCAATCGTCCCGCCCATCAATTCTACGATATTTTTCGTAATCGCCATCCCAAGCCCTGTCCCCTGTACCTTATTCGTCGTACTATTCTCGGCCCGGGTAAACGCATCGAAAATGGTCTTGAGGTATTCCTGCGTCATCCCATAACCATCGTCTTCCACTTCAATCCGGATATGCTCATACTGGCTGGAACGCTGTTTCAGCCCAATAATACGTAACCAGATATTGCCGCCTTCCGGCGTATATTTTACGGCATTGGAGAGAAGGTTGATTAAAATCTGGTTGACCCTTGTCTCATCACCCATAAGGTCTTCATGCTGGATGCCGGAAATCCCTACATGGAACGACTGGTTCCTTGCTTTCGCCATTGGACGGATAATCGCATCTACCGAAGATACCAAATCGTTCAAGGTAAACGCTTCGATATTGAGTACGACCTTACCGCTCTCAATCTTAGATACGTCTAAAACGTCGTTGATCAAGCTGAGCAGATGCTGGCCAGAAGCCATAATCTTCTTCGTATATTCCCTTACTTTTACAGGGTTTTCCGCATCCAGTGCAAGCAACGAAGTAAATCCCAAGACCGCATTCATCGGGGTACGGATATCATGCGACATATTAGAAAGGAACATTGTCTTAGAATTGCTTGCAATCTGCGCTGCCTGCAATGCTTCAGAGAGCTGCTTATTGTACACCTCACGCTCTAACTCCCGTTCCCGCCTGACCTTATCCTGCTGCCTATAATTGATATAATATAACATGCAACACAAAAAAAAGGCAATCAACATAACAGAAACCACAACAAGGATATTCTGGTTCACAGTCCGCCCTTCCTGCTGGATCGCTTCAATCGCCACATAGCCGATCAGATAAAGCGTCCCTTCATTGATTGACCACATATAATTTAAAGATTTTTTCCCACGGATATCGTGGTAAAATAAGATATTTTCCCCGTTCTCAAGACACTCTGTGACTTCGGCGCGGAGCCCCTCTTCTACAATATTATTCGCCCGGTAGAAATCCTTCAAGTTCAGATGCCCCGCGCTGCGTTCCCCCATGCCTTTGGGCTTCAGCACAAGCCTCTCGTTCTTCGCATCCATTATATAGAGCATGGCCTTTCCATTGTAAAACCCATCTGGAAGCGACTTTTCCAAAGAATCATACACATACTCCATATAAAGCACGGCAATTTCCTCGCCGTCCTTCTCTACCGGGCATTTCATCGTATAAGCCCAGGTTCCCATATAATTCAGATAAGATTCTGAGATAGGCAAGCCGTCTACCGTCTTGCCAGATGAAAAATCTAACGCTTCCTCTGTAAACACATCCCCAGTATTTGACATCCCCTCCGCTTCCCCAGACAAGATCAACGACGTCTTCACCATCGTCTGGTTCCGGTTATAAGAGCGGACAAACCCCATCGGATCCCCGATATTTGAAATTTCCTGTGCAACTAGCTTCTGGAACTCAGCCTCCTTGAGCAAAATAGCCTCAATTGTCCCTTTCATCAAATCCAGGCTTTCACTCAGGTTCTGGATAGCTGACGCGGACATCTCCTTGGATATCTTTCTTGCCACAGAAAATACAACAGCCCCTAATATACAAAATACGATTACTATGGAAAGAAGCAACGTAAATCCCTTATCCATCTTGCTTCCATTCTGTTTCCCTTTCATTCCAAATCTCCACTTCCATGTTTCACAGCCGGCTTTGCCGAAGCCAACCATATACTCGAAATCACTTGAAATAATTAATATTATTATACTCTTCCTGTTATTTCCATGTCAATATTAATAATAAGATACGGCAATAGGGCTGGCGCAGGAGAGAACCGGGCGTCTATCCGGCGTATCGCTTTTGCCGGATACCGTTCCCATTCCTTAGCCTGCGCCAGCCCCATGGCTTATAGCAGTCCGCTTCCTAGAAGCTTTGCATGCACTGACTGAATTTCTGTTTCGCTTCCGCTACTTTCTGGGTTTCAGCCGAAGGCGTCGGGTAATACCCTCTGTCATGCATCATGGTAAATACTTCGTTTTGGATATCATGCTCTTTTTCCAGGCAATCCAAAATGGCGTTCCGTACGTTTTCATGCACACATTCATTGGAAAAGGTGTTATAAAGTGTTGTGGCTGTCTTCTCTGCGGTAAGCGCATCCGCAAGGATATCTTTTTCTGAATATAATGGCTGCTGCATCATGTCCTCCTGTTTTTGGCCTGTCATGCCTGTTTTTAGCTTAACTGGGAATAAAGGGAACGGAAATGTTCCTTGTGTTCATTGGAAATCTCGGTAAACTTCGCCTTTACTTCTGCATCGTCGCATTGTTCCGCCAGCGCCTGGAACTTCTTAACCAAAAGCTCCTCGCCGGACAAAAGGTCGTTCAACGCGGACAGTTCTTTTTCTGATATCTGGTTCATGGGGATTCTCCTTTCCTTCTGTATGCCAGGCGGCGCATAGGCATCCTGAAACGGCATATGCCCTGCCCATGTAGCTTACAATCCCATAGCTTTGCTTTTTGCCTGCCTGTTGTCCTTAGTATCCCATACTACGCAGATATTATCCCAGCCCGCCCTGCCCAAAATTATCCAAAAACGCCCGCCGGGATCACAGAGCGATCATAATGCCCGCTACAGCTGCCAGCAGCGCATTCCAGATCCAAAATACCACTCCAGGCCGGTAGCCTCCGATTCTTTCCAGTTCTTTTTTGACACGGCGCTGCTCATAAAACAAGCCTGCCATGCTTACGATAAGGAACAAGAAAATCCACCCCAGATACCCTGCCGCTTCCATAGAATTGTTCTGAATGTGTTTTGCGGCAAACGCCACGGCCACAATGCCCATGGCCGCAAATATCCATCCCACGAAACAGCACACAGAAAGGAACCCGCCCTTTGCGGCCTTCCTGTCCTGCTCCCTGGCTAACGTCTTATCTATGCTGCGGTAATTATACAATAAAAGCGCCACGCACAGATCGACGCAGTACGCGGTTATGACGCATGTAGAAGCAATCTGCTTCCCGCTTCCTTCTAGGAATGCGCAGGCTCCCAGTAAAAGCAGGCTCCCAAACGTAAGGCAGCCAATGTGGAGATCCATCTGGATCAACACCTTCTTAACCTCATCCACGCGGTACTCCGCCTGGCTGCTATACCCAGCCAGCATAGAGAACTCCCCCGTCTTTACGGCGCTGGAAAAATACAAGTGCAAAAACAGTTGGATGAAAACGCACAAGACGACCCCAACCACTACAAGCCCCACGGCTTCTTTCCCTGGAAGGAACCCTGCCGCCCCTGCCGCCAAATATAAGAAAACCGTCCCGCCGCTGGCAGCCAGAAGATAGCCTGGCGTCTTAGGCATTTTTATTTCAGCCTCTTTGATCCCTTCTAGGAACCCGTCTACCCCCACGCCAAACAAGCCTGCCATCTTCTGGATCATATACACATCTGGCAGCGTTTTGTCCCGCTCCCAATTGGATACCGCCTGCCTTGTCACCAAAAGCTTATCTGCCAGCATCTCCTGGGTCATCCCTTCCTGTTCCCGGAACGCCTTGAGCCTTTTCCCTATGCTCTGCCCGTCCATTTCCTGAAGTTCCATGTTCTGATTTCGCTGTTGTTGATTCATCACTTCTCCTCCTTCCAGCTACATCTTACCCGCTTCCCTCTGGAAATGCCAGCAACAATCTGTTGCATCCCCCGTTTTTACTCTATTTTCATCCCATATTTGCCCAAATCTACTTTCCCATCTACAACGGCCACTCCGTCGGCTTCAAGTAATTCTGCCTGCACATGCTCCCCGCCGAACGCAAATTTGCCCGCCAGCTCCCCCTTGGCATTTACCACACGGTAACATGGGATCGCGTCTGGATCTGGGTTTTTGTGCAATGCGTTCCCAACCGCCCTTGCCATCTTCTTATCCCCGGCAAGCGCCGCCACCTGGCCGTACGTTGCCACCTGGCCCTTTGGGATCCGCTTGACCGCCTCATAAATCCGCTTGGACGGGCTGTCCGTAATGATTGCATAGCTTTCTGCAACCATCCGCTGGATATCAGCTTTTGGGATCGTCCCATCCAGACGGATGGTATTCCAGTGCTCTTTATTCTGATGGTATCCAGGCATCACGGATGGATACGTACTGCGCCAGAAATCCCTCCACTCAGGATCCGCCTTCACGTTCAAATTGATGTAGCCATCCCTTTCATATACCCAAAGGAACGCCTTCTTGCTGCCTGTAACCCTTACGAGCTGCCAATTCTTATCATGGAACGGCGCCTCCTGGTACGTGCCAGGAAACGACAGCCCATAAGACAGCGCTTCTTCCCTTGTCCTCAATACGGGCACCTCCGACCGTTATTCCTTGCCATTAAAGCAGTACGTACACAGCTTACAAGGGGAAATCCCAATGGATTCGACCAGATCGTCCAGCCTGTGGTAACGGAGCGTGGTAAAGCTGAGCCGTTTCCTGATTTCTTCTATCATCTCATCGTACTTCGGGCTTGCAGGATCTGCATACGTTTCTAACACTTCCGGCGTTACCTCTTCTTCCCGCTCTTCTATAATCCGCCGGGTAATCAGATCCAGCTCGGATTTCGAACGTGAAAAGTTCAAATATTTGCATCCAAACAGAAGCGGCGGGCATGCCGGCCTTATGTGCACTTCTTTGGCGCCGCTTTGGTATAGGAACTCCGTTGTTTCCCGAAGCTGCGTCCCACGGACAATGGAGTCGTCAATCAATAAAAGCTTTTTATCCTCGATCAAAGCCTGGACCGGGATCAGCTTCATCCGTGCAATCAAATCCCGCTGGCTCTGGTTGGTAGGCATAAAAGAACGCGGCCAGGTAGGCGTGTATTTGATAAAAGGCCTGGCATACGGGATCCCAGAGGCATTTGCATACCCAACTGCATGGGCAATGCCAGAATCCGGCACTCCAGCAACGATATCTGCATCCACTGTGCCGTTGTCGCGCTTTGCGAGCATCCCGCCGCATTGGTAACGCATCTGCTCCACATTGATCCCTTCATAAGAGGAGGTCGGATATCCATAATATACCCAGAGGAAAGAACAGATTTTCATCTCATCCCCCGGCGGGGAAACCGTTTCCACACCTTCCGGCGTTACAAACGCAATCTCTGCAGGCCCTAGTTCCCGGTCGTGGGTAAAGCCCAGGTTCAGATAAGCAAAGTTCTCGAACGATACACAGTAAGCATCCTCACGTTTCCCAATGGCTACTGGCGTGCGCCCATATTTGTCCCTTGCCGCATAAATCCCCTCCTCCGTCATCAAAAGCATCGTCATGGAGCCATCCACCAAGCCCTGCACATAGCGGATGCCGTCTACAATGCTGTCCGCCTTACAGATCAGGGAAGCAATCAGTTCCGTGGCATTGATCTGCCCGCCGCTCATCTCCTGGAAATGGGACCTGCCATCGCGGTACGTTTCCTTAAGCAGGCTGTCCAGGTTGTTGATTTTCCCTACGGTGGTAATTGCAAAGCTGCCTAAATGCGACTGGATCAGCAATGGCTGCGGCTCAAAATCGGAAATACAGCCGATCCCCAGTTTGCCTTCTAGCTCCTCTGCATCTTTTTCAAACTTCGTCCGGAACGGGGAATTTTCAATGTTGTGGATTGCCCTTTGGAACCCTGCGGTTCCATACATTGCCATCCCGCCGCGCCTTGTGCCTAAATGGGAATGGTAGTCTACTCCGTAAAACAGCTCCAAAGTACAGTTCTTCTTTGAAGCAACGCCAAAAAAGCCTCCCATACGTATAATCTCCTTTTCTCATGCTGTTTGAGGTTGCATTATCAGTGTTACATGGCAGTTTTGGAAAAGAAACGGCTTTGTTATAGCTTTCCCATATAGGCCTTCACAATCCCCAAAAATGCCTCGCCATATTTCTCAAATTTGACTGCGCCTACCCCATTGATGTTCAACATTTCTTCTTCTGTGGATGGCAGATACACACTCATTTCCTTTAACGTCTTATCTGAAAAAATAATATAAGGCGGCACATGCTCTTTCTGCGCCAGTCCATAGCGGCATTTCCGAAGCTGCTCGAACAGAGCCGGATGCTTTACTTCCAAGGCTGCTTTGTTCTTCTCTGTGTTTTTGGGCGCAGCGCGCTCCTGTGCCTTCGGAAGCTTCAGCACAACCCTTGGGACGCCGCCCTCCTTCTGGCTCCCCTGCCCAGCCCCTTGCATTGCCCAGGCAGCCGCAAGCCTGCTGCCAGCCTCTGTCATTTTCAGTACCGGGTATTCGTTCGATGTCAGGGACAAATACCCCTTTACCAGAAGATCGTTCATAATCTGGCGCAGCCGTACCAAGGTGTAACCTTTCAGGCTTCCGTACCCAGGGTTTCGATCCAGCCGGAACTGCCGTACTTTTGCCGTGTCAGATCCATGCGCGGCGTCTAGGATCGCATGGATCCCATACCGTTCCCGGCTTGTCTGCACCAGCCGGATGATCTGGCAAGCCGCCTCCGTCACATCCATATCTTCAAATTCCGTCAGGCAGTTCTCACAGTTGCCGCAGTAATTCCCGCCATATTCGCCAAAATAGCGCAGGATATAGTCCCGCAGGCATTCATTCGTAAAGCAGTAGAAGGTCATCCTCTTTAGCCGTTCTAAATCCCGCTCTTTTATCAACTCCCGCTCCTCAATGCCCAGTTCGCTGTTCTCTTCCTGCATTGCGATCAAAAACTCATTGATCTTCACATCCTGCCCCGTATAAAACAGCAGGCACTCCGCAGGCTCCCCGTCGCGCCCCGCGCGCCCTGCTTCCTGATAATAGCTTTCAATATCCTTGGGCATGTTGTAGTGGATGACAAACCGCACATTTGACTTGTCAATCCCCATTCCAAACGCATTCGTAGCCACCATCAGGGGCTTACGGTCATAAATAAAATCTTCCTGGTTCTCTCTGCGTTCCGCATCTAAAAGCCCGGCATGGTAACGTGTCGCAGGATATCCTTCCTGGAGCAGGAGATGTTCCACCTCTTCCACCGCCTTCCTTGTATTACAGTAGATAATCCCGCTCTTGCCGCTATATTTCCCCAAATATCCAAGAAGCGCCGCCTTCTTATCCTTTGGCTTCTTGACAGAGAAATACAAATTCTTCCGGTCATACCCCGTCACCATCAGGACAGGATCCCAAAGCCCCAGGATACAGGCAATATCTTCTTTTACCTGTTTTGTGGCGGTTGCCGTATATGCTGCAATTACAGGACGTTTGGGAAGCGTTTCAATAAATGTTACGATTTTCAGATAGCTGGGGCGGAAATCCTGCCCCCATTGGGAAATGCAGTGAGCCTCATCTACTGCTACAATGGATACATCCACACTCTGTGCCAGCAGTTGGAACGGCTCTGTCAAAAGCCGTTCCGGAGCCACATAAATAATTTTGTACTGCCCCTTACGGGCATTTTCCATCGCCCTAACATACTGGCGGTCTGTCAGGGAACTGTTGATGTAGGCGGCATGTACCCCGAGCTGGTTCAACGCCGCCACCTGATCCTTCATCAAAGAAATCAGCGGCGACACGACAACCGTAATCCCAGGAAGCAAAAGCGCAGGGATTTGGAAGCATAAGGACTTCCCCGCCCCTGTCGGCATAATGCCAAGCACATCCCGTCCGGACAAGACGCCGTCTACCAAAGCCTCCTGCCCTTCCCGGAACGTATCGTAGCCAAACACATCCTTTAATACTGTATACTTGTCTTTTGCCTTATCTGTCATGGAGCCCCTTTCTATCAACACTTATCCCCATACTGCCGCGCCGCGGCACGTCTGTTACATCCGTTCCGGCGCTTCAAAGCCCAGCACGTCCATACAAAGCTCCAGGATCCGCTTTACAAGCCCCAGCAGCTTGATATAGCTGGCCTGCTGCATCTCGTCCGGCTCCGCCATAATCTTTGTTTCATGGTAGAAATGGTTGAACGCATCCGCTAAGCCGTACATGTACGCGCATACCTTATGCGGCGCCATTTCTGCAAAGGCATTTTCCAAGATCCCATTGAACTTGCCAGCCTCTAACATCAGCGCTTTCTCACTTGCAGAACGCGCCGGGAGGATCCTGGCATGTCCCGGCATGGATCTTTCCGCCATGTATTTCTTCAGGATAGACTTCATCCGCACGACCGTGTATAAAATATACGGCCCTGTATTCCCTTCAAAGGATGTAAAACGTTCGATGTCAAACACATAATCCTTAGACGCCTGGTTTGACAGATCTCCGTATTTAATTGCCGAAAGGGCGACTAGCTTAGCGGTTTCCCTTGCTTCGTCCTCGTCGACGGTATGGTTGTCCGTAATCTTTTTATACATCTCATCGTTGATCCCGGACACCAGGTACTCTAGGCGCATCACCCCGCCTTCCCTGGTCTTGAACGGCTTGCCATCCTTCCCGTTCATCGTACCAAAGCCCAAAAACTTCAGTTTTGTCTCCGGCTTCACAAGCCCCGTCTTCCTAGCGCACCGGAACACCTGGGTAAAATACAGTTCCTGCCGCTTGTCCACCACGTAGATGATCTCATCTGGCGCAAAATCCTTCATACGCCATACTATCGTCGCAAGATCTGTGGTGTTATAAAGGGATGCGCCGTCTGATTTCAATATCATGCAAGGCGGGACTTCCTTTGTATCTGTGTCTTCCTTCACATCGACCACCAACGCGCCCTCGCTGAGGTAGGCAAAGCCATCCGCTTTCATCTTCTCGACCATATCCGGGATATAAGGCTGCGCGTCCGACTCTCCTTTCCAGAGTTCAAACGACACGTTCAAATCTTCATAATTGCGCTTTAAATCGCTGACAGAAACATCTAGGATATGGGCAAGCAGCGCCTGGTAGCCCCGTCTTCCATGCTGTAACTCATACGTCGCCTGCATTGCAGCTTCCTTATAAGCTTCATCCTCTTTCGACTTCGCGCTGGCCGCAGGATAAATCTCTTCTAATTCAGCAATCGTAAACGGCGGCTCTTTCGGGTACTCCCCTTGGTATGTTTCCTCAAAATACAAGAGATCTGGCTTTCTTTCCTTCAACTCTATGATAATCAATCCCATCTGCAGGCCCCAGTCCCCCAGATGCACGTCACCGATCACGCTGTGCCCCATAAATTTCCCCAGGCGCTTTATGCTCTCCCCAATAATCGCAGAACGCAGATGCCCGACATGCAATGGCTTTGCAACATTAGGCCCGCCATAATCGATCATAATGGTCTTTGGGCTGTTGCACTTTACGCAGCCCAGCCGTTCTTCATCCTGTCCCATCTCCCGCAGGTATCCCGCCAGGTAATCCGGATCTAACGTCAGGTTCAGGAACCCTGGCTTTACCGACTCCGCCACAGCAAACATTGGGGCGCCCTGCAGCCGCCCTGCCACCTGATCCGAGATCTGGAACGGCGCGCATTTATATTCCTTCGCAGCCGCCAACGCCCCATTACACTGGTATTCGCAAAGATCTGGACGGTTCGAAAGCGTTACCTGCCCATACTTCCCGTCGTACCCGCCCGCCACGAATGCTTCTGTCACCTCTTTGCTGATAAGATCTATCAGTTTCTCCATTTCTTCCTCCATTTCTTACCGGTTATCCTTCCATGTAGAACGTCTGTTATCCCAAAAATCCTCCGCCAATATAAAGCTTCCTATCTCTTTCACGCTGCCTGTCATATGGATGACGCCATCCTCTGCGATTTCAACCAAAAGAACCCCGCCCTGCATATGGACGGACACCTTCTCCCCCACCAGGCCCATCCGCTTGGCAGCGGCGGCGGCAGCGCACGCCCCTGTGCCAGAGGCCAAGGTATAGCCTGTCCCGCGCTCATACGTTTCAATTGCAAGGTTTTCTGGATCGATCACCTTACAAATCTGCATATTGATACGGTTTGGGAAATAGGACGCCCCCTCCACATATGGGCCAAGCTCTTTTGCAATCTTAGGCGTTACTTCCTCTAACATAATCACACAGTTGGGGTTCCCTATGGAAAGGCACGTCGTATTATAATCCTTACCATGGAACTTCAGATGTGTGTTCACAACCTCGCCTTCTAGCCCGGCCACCGGGATCTGCGCCCCTGCATACGAGGGCTTCCCCATATCTAGCCGCACAAAATCCCCGTGATCCGCCAGCATCTCAATCCCTACCATGCCGGCAGGGGGAAATACGGCAAACCGACGCGTTTGCACATAGCCTTCTTCCCACAGGTATTTTGCAAAAATCCGAAGCCCGTTGCCGCTCTCCTCCGCCTCGGATCCATCGGCGTTATAAATACGCGCCTCTATGCCCCGCCTTGTAAAGATCGGGCCGTACATCAGCCCGTCGGCGCCAATCCCATAATTCCTGTGGCACAGCTTGGCGGCCTGCCAAGGCTTTAAGTCCATACCGCCGTTTTTGGCTGGGTCAAACACCAAGTAATCATTCCCAAGCCCATGATACTTCTTCAACGTAATATTTCCCATGCTTCCTATCCTCACATTGCTATGCTGCGTCTTTTTCTCTTTCTTCCAACATATGTAAGGATCTGATTTGTGTTACACTTTTTTCACTTCTTGTAGGACTGCATCCATATCCGGCATGTCTTGGATATCTGTCCCCTGATCCGTCTGCATATCCGGGACGTCCTCTCCCATAATTCCCGTCTCTGCCCCGGATCCATCTGGCGCAGGATGCGTCTGTACTTGTGGATCCATCCGTTTATTCTTCTCCCTGTTTTCCAAACTGTTCGCAGCCACAAGCTCTTGGAGCGCCTTGTTCTTCTCATTTAAAATCTCCTCTATCCTCTGCTGTTCCGCAGTACTGGCAAACAACTGCCCCTCTGCATTCGTGCCGGTGTCAAGCTGTTTGCACAGCATGGATTGTTCCTTCAATAGCTGTTCAATCATAGAGGCGGACTTCTCATCCTTTTCCCTTAAGAGCTGGTCAATCAACGCCCCTGCCTCCCTCTGGTCTTTCTCCATCTGCTGGCGGCGTTCCTCCCTATGCTGGTATTCCAACTGCTCCTTGCTGGTATAAATGATATTCCTACGCTTCACGATAGTCCTTGCATACCGCTCCCTTTCATTCCTTTTATCAATCGCGTCTTTCACCGTTTAATCTCCTATCTTCTTGGATTTCCATCCTGCCATCCTGTAACGTCAAACAAATTACAGCATGGCCCGGCCTGCCGCTTCTGAACAAATACGCCGCTTTGGCATATTTGACATTTCCTACTCCATATTACCACAAAAATTGCATGAATAAAAGTAGGAAATTTCGAGCATTCTTTTAATAATCAAGAATCCAAGTAACCGTCCAGATACCTTCCCTGCGGGATAGCGGCTGTCTGGGCCGTTACGAATCCAAAACTTTCCGGAGGTGCCATCATGGCTGCGTATAAAGTAGAAATTTGCGGGGTAAATACGGCGAAGCTGCCCGTTTTGAAAGAAGATGAGAAAAACGACTTGTTTTCACGGATCAAGGCAGGGGACATGGAGGCGCGGGAAACTTACATCAAGGGGAACCTACGACTGGTCCTAAGCGTGATCAAACGGTTTTCAAACAGTAGTGAAAATGTGGACGATTTGTTCCAGATCGGCTGTATTGGGCTGATAAAATCCATTGACAACTTCAACCCGGACATCGGGGTAAAGTTTTCAACTTATGCAGTACCGATGATCATTGGGGAAATCCGGCGTTATCTGCGGGACAACAATTCCATACGTGTCAGCCGTTCCCTACGCGACACAGCCTACAAAGCAATCCATGCCAAGGAACTTTTGTCCAGGACCCTTTCTAGGGAACCGACCATAGACGATATCGCAGAAGAAACCGGGATCCCAAAGGAAGATATCGTCTTTGCCCTAGACGCCATCCAGTGCCCAGTCAGCCTGTACGATCCCGTCTATACGGACGGGGGCGACACGCTCTATGTTATGGATCAAATCAGCGACAAAAAGAACAAAGAGGAAACCTGGGTGGAAGAGCTGTCCTTAAGCGACGCAATGAAGCGGCTGAACGAACGTGAAAATTACATTATCAACCTCCGCTTCTTTGAAGGGAAAACCCAAATGGAAGTCGCTGAGGAAATCCACATCTCCCAGGCCCAGGTCAGCAGGCTTGAAAAGTCTGCTTTAAAAAATATGAGGAATTATTTATCCCTGGATCCGATTTACCATACTAGGAACTGACATGTCCGGCGGCAGCTACCCCCTTCCAACTTATGGGCTTTATGGGCTAAGCGCTAGGAAGCCTTGCCAGCCTAAAACGGCAGCTCCATACCACCTTAGACGCTACGTCAGTCATCCCACTTATCGCACAGGGAATTAATCTGGTCGGCAAACTTGCCAAGTTCTTTGTTCGGGCGCCCTTCGAGCCTGCGGATCACAGACAGCAGTCGTTCTCCGGCTGCAAGAAGCCTTGCAAATACATTGGAAACCACACGCCCATCTTTCTTCTTCGGTGCAACCCGTACCCGGCTGCCCTGTGCGATGCACACATTCGTTTCCAAATCATAGACATCGCCGCTGTATGGCGCAGACGCAGGTATTTTGGTTTCTTTCTCTACAAGCGCTGCAAAGGTATCGCAGACCGTATCTTCCCCATGGACGACGAACACACGCTTTGGCGTCTCCCCAAATGCTTTGACCCATTCCAGAAGATGCTGCTGATCCGCATGGCCGCTAATCCCCGCCAGGTTCTTAATCTGGGCGCATACTTCAATGCTCTCACCGAAAAGACGCACTTCTTTTGCCCCGTTCAGCAAAAGGTTCCCCAAGGTCCCAGGCACTTGGTAGCCGACAAATAAAATCGTAGAATCTTTCCGCCACAAGTTATGCTTTAGATGATGGCGGATACGCCCAGCCTCGCACATGCCGGACGCCGAGATAATAACAATCGGTTTCTCAATAAAGTTAATCATCCTGGACTGGTCGCTTGTCACAGCAACCTTAAGCCCTGGGAACTTAATGGGGTTCTTGCCCTTGCGCACCAATTCCAGCGCCTCTTTGTCAAAGCATTCCCTTACGTTCTTATGGAAGATGCTCGTCGCCTCAACTGCCAGCGGGCTATCTATGTACACTTCAAAATCCGGGAACTC
Source organism: uncultured Eubacterium sp. (assembly GCA_948470065.1). Taxonomy (GTDB): domain Bacteria; phylum Bacillota; class Clostridia; order Lachnospirales; family Lachnospiraceae; genus Petralouisia. The sequence goes on from CAOKNO010000002.1 coordinate 21,976, forward strand.
CGGCAACAGGCCTTCGGACTTGATTTTACGGAAAAAGTAAAGCATTTCCTGCGTCCTGCCTACCGAAAACGCAGGGATCACAAGATTCCCCCCTCTGGCAAATGTTTCCTGGCACACCTTGGCCAGCTCCACCGCATAATCTGGCGGCTCCTGGTGCAGGCGGTCCCCATACGTGGACTCCATAATAACATAATCTGCTTCCCTTAAGTACTGCGGGTTCCGGATCAGGGGCTTATTGCCATGCCCGATATCCCCAGAAAACGCCAGCTTGACCTGCTTGCCATCCTCTGTCCCCCAGATTTCAATGCTGGCCGATCCCAGCAAATGCCCCGCATCTGTAAAACGGATGGTAACCTCAGGGCAGATGTTAATGATTTCCCCATATTCACAAGGGATAAAATGCTCCAGCACGCCTTCTGCATCTTCCATGGTGTACATTGGCTCTACCAAAGGCTTCCCGGCACGCTTGGCCTTGCGGTTCTTCCATTCCGCTTCAAACATCTGGATATGAGCCGAGTCCTTCAGCATGATGTTACATAGTTCAACCGTGGCTCTGGTCGCATAGACCTTCCCGCGGAACCCATGGCTGTACAGAAGCGGCAACAGGCCAGAATGGTCAATGTGTGCATGTGTGATCAGGATATAGTCGATTTCCGCCGTATTCACGGGGATCTCCTGGTTCTCATACAGATCCGCCCCTTGTTCCATCCCGCAATCTACCAGCAGGTTTACCTGTCCCATCTGCACGTAATGGCAACTCCCAGTCACCTCATGGGCCGCGCCCAAAAATTCAAGCTTCAATCCATCATCTCCTTTGTATGCTATTCTTTGAAAATCCGTACTACCTTATACCGTACTATCTTGTATTTCCACTATACCATGCCTACTCAAACTTTACAATTTCTTTTTTCAGCCGTTTCATAATCTTTTTTTCCAGCCTTGAAATATATGACTGGGAAATCCCAAGCAGATCCGCCACTTCCTTCTGCGTCAATTCTTTGCCATTGGTATTTAGCCCAAACCTAAGCTCTACAATGGTACGCTCGCGCTCCGAAAGCTTCCCCACCGCCGCTTTCAGCAGATCCTTCTCCACCTCTGTTTCGATATCGCGGTAAATGACGTCCTCATCCGTCCCCAAGATATCCGACAGCAGCAATTCATTCCCATCCCAGTCCACATTCAACGGCTCGTCAATGGATACTTCCATCCTGGTCTTGTTGTTCCGTCTCAGATACATCAGGATTTCATTTTCAATACAGCGGGAAGCATACGTTGCCAGCTTGATGTTTTTCGTCGGGTTAAACGTATTGATTGCCTTAATCAGCCCGATTGTCCCAATTGAAATCAAATCTTCCACGCCAATCCCCGTATTGTCGAATTTCTTGGCGATATACACCACAAGGCGCAGGTTGTGTTCAATCAGGACGCTCTTCGCCTGCTCTGTTTCCTTCCCGTCAAGCATCTGTATGTATTTATTCTCTTCCCTGGCCTCTAAGGGCGGCGGAAGGATTTCCGCCCCTCCGATGTAGTGGATATCCCCTTTCTTTGACATCAGCATATTCCAGAAGCTGGACACAAGCTTCAGTTGGAAATGTTTCGGTATCGCAACCTTTATGTACATTGTTCTCCTCCTTCAGATCTCCATACTTTTTCCATTCAATATGACGTCGCATCTTTGGTCCTGAAATAATTTCTCTTCTGCAATCCCAAATACCGGATGATCCAAGTATATGGGACGCCCCATCTGTAAAATATACATCCCCTCTAGCGTGACAGCCTTTAAAAGCCCTTCCTCTTTCCCAAGGGAGTGGAATGGGATCAGCCGGATGTGCAGGCCTTCCGCCCGGATTTGCTCTTGCAGAAGTTCTTTCCTTATAATATGTACGGGCTTATGCACCAAAGGATCTACAAGCAGGTTCCCAGTATCGTAGAACCCTTTTGCATGGATTTCCTCTTTTTTTGTCACCAACAACAGATCATACACCGTGCTTTCCTGCCGCCGGAAATAAGACAAAAGCTTTCTGCATATCATAGAAAACAGTACTGCGCCTGGCAGGCAGAAGACGAAATTCCAGATCCCTGCCCCTTCCTGCAGGCTCCATTCCAAAAAACCGCCCAGCAGGATAACCGCCAAATACGTAATGCCCCATTGGCATAGGAATCCCTTCTTATCCCTGCTCTGGAAACAGAAAAACACCATCCAGGGATTTACAAAGAAATGAACGCAAATCTGGTATACGGTATAATGGCTAAGCCCCAAAAAAAGCGCCATAGAAGCACATGTACCAAGAAAGGCCGCCAACATAAGCCGCCCAGGCGCCGCCCGCTGCCCGCAAAGCCTGCCAGCAGACCAAAGCGCAGCCGCATCCATCATAAAATTTGTAAAAAACCAAACGTCCACATATAACTGATATCCTGCCTGCATCAATTCCCACCTCCCTTCCGCCATCCGGCAAGCAGGCAACTGCAAAATATCCTCTGCTTCCAAAAAGGGAGTTTCACAATTACCTAACCCGGCAAGATACAAGACTAGTATAAAATCCCTGGGATGATTTTTTTGTCAAACGGTTGCCTTGTATCCGGAAAACTTGTTTACAAGAAGTGACAGGTAATCCAAAAATCAGAAAAAATCCCCTTATCCTGTTAAGCAATTGTGAAACGTCCTCTTAATGTTTTCATGAAAAATACGGTTCTGGAATAAAATGTTTCTCTAAGAAATAGAATGATCCTCTTAAGAAATAGAATCCAAGATAGACGGGGTTTTGGAACAAACCGCCGGACAGACATAATGTTAGAGGAAAGGCAATCCTGTCCCTTCCTTAAAGGAGAATCGATCGGTACTGGCATATGGTATTACCCTGGCGTTTTTACACCGCGACAAGCTATGCACGGAAAATTTTGTGATATTCCTTTGCCAGGGTAATATGGGCGCGCCAACCGATTAGATCCTTACGTTACGCTTTTGGCGGCAGTTTTTTCGCACAAGTAACCGCCAATGCGCCGGGGCCGATATGGCAGGCAACGCTTAAGGACAAGGGATCCAAAAAATCAATCGCATGGCCGGGGAATGCTTCCTGCACCTGCGCCTTAAATTCCATCGCAGATTCCAGATCCTTCGTATAGGCCATTGCGATATGCATCCCCACCCCGTCTGGATCCCCAAAACGCTTAGCCAGATCGTTTTTCACGGCTTCAATCATAATATTCTTCGCCTGCTTTACCGTCCTTGCCTTTGCAAAAGCGTCCAGCTTCTCGCCCTGGATCTGAAGCACAGGCTTCAATTTCAGCAACGTGCCAAGCGCTGCCGCCGCCGGCGTGATCCGGCCGCCTTTTTTCAGGTAATAAAGCGTATCCACCATAATATAAATGCTGGATTCAAACTTCGTGTCCTCCAAGTACGCTTTGATTTCAGCCGCGCATTTGCCGCGTTTTGCCAGTTCCACCGCATCAATCGCCGACTGCTTCTGTGTTACGGATATCCGCTGGTTGTTGACAACCTCAACCTTCCCATCGTAATCCTGCGCCAGCATAAGGGCAGTTTCACAAGAACTGCTCAAGCCGCTGGACATTGGGATATGCACAATCTCATCGTACTCTTCTAAAAGCTTGTCCCACAGATCCGTCACATCACCCACGGCAGGCATAGAGGTAGAAATCTCTGCCTGCCCTTCTAATTTCCCATAAAACTGTTCCTGCGTCAAATCAATATTTTCAAAATACGTCGTCCCGTCAATAAAAAAGGGCATCGGTATCACGTATATCCCATATTCTTTTGCCTGATCCTGGGTAATCCCGCTATTACTGTCTGTTACTACTGCAACCGTTCCCAATCTGCTCATCCTCCTTCGGTAATAATCTTAGTATCCCTGATTTTATAATTATTATGTCCTCTCTATGCTACTCCCCGCCCAATTCCTAATTCTATGGCATTACGCATTGGCTGTCAACAAAGTTTTTCAGCCTGCATCCTTCCAACGGATCTCATACGTTTCCCCAATCGCATCCCCGACGTTTTTCACATATGTTTCAAGCAGCTCCTTGGCCCGTTGCCTTCCCTGGAGCAGCAGCGTATGATCTGCCTCCGCCGTCTGCTGCATGTTCTCCTGCGCAGCTTGAAACGCTTCGGTCTGGTTCTCCGCCGTAATATCCTTCGCGCCCAACCCTTGTTTGCTGACTAGGTAAGCATCTGGATCTAGGGAATTTTCATCCACCACACAGCTTAAGATCTTAGCCTCTGGCATAGTAATAGTAACCACATGGCCGTCAACCTCCATATCAAGATCCCCGACCTCCACGCCGACTTTTACAATCCCGGCATATTCTACCCACAGTTCCGTATTCGTATTCCACCAAAGGATCTTATTCTCCTTCTTCAGCTTCGCTGTATTGTGGTAATAGCATTCGAGCGTTGCCAGTTCGCATATGTTCTGCATCTGCGTCAGATTGACGTCCGCATCCTTTTTGGCTGTGCCGCCCTTTTGTTCCTCTGCTTCCTTTGCCCCGCAGCCCATCCATAAGCCCGCCAAAAGAACGCATACCACAACCGCTATGTATAACCTGCCCGTTCCTCTTCGTCCCAAAGGGAAACCTCCTTCCTATCCTGGCCGCTTCCATGCTTCAAACGCCGCCAGAATCCTTCTATCCCATTGCCATCTATACAGCAGCGCCCTATTGCACCTCGAGCGTATAAGGCTCTTTTTGCTGCTCTAACAACGGCTCGATTAAAGCCTTTACCATATCCTTTGTATTCTCCTTTGCCAGGCGGATAATTTCCTGGTTCTTACTGCTCTCTTCCTTTGCATCGGCAATGCACGCTGCGTAAGCCTCGCTTGATACATTCTTTGTATCTGCTTTTTTATCGACAAACATATAATCCAGGGACGCCATATCCACAATGACGTCATGGATCTTTGTTTCCGGAAGCGTCACAACCACTTTCTTCTGGCCTTCCTCTAGCCTGATCTGGATTTCTTCCATATCAATCCCGACCTGTACTTTTGCTTCATAAGCGGCATAATATGAAATCTGTCCTTCCTTTTCCTTATCATAAATATACGCCACGCCGTTATAGACTGCCTCATACGTAGATAAATCACTGATTTGCAGTATCTTTTCCAAGGAAGACTCTGTGACTACTGTAATCTTCTCATGTTTCCCACGTTCCTTCTTGGGAAGATGCCCCCAGGCATACACGCCAATGCCGATCACCGCCAGCACAAGCGCCCACATAACAAGCTTCCTTCCTATCCGGCTTGCAAAGCCTCCCTGGTTCTCTTCTCGTCCCACTAAAATTCCTCCTATGTCCCTTCGTATGTTTTGCATACCCTCAAAACATGATTCTCTTTCCTACAAATATATGCGCTGCGCCCAAAAAAGTCAATACTACAGCTTAGATATCCCTTTCCCAAACCGAACCTCACAGTCCTTCCTGTAAAACGAAACCCCATAGCAGTCAATCTTCCGGTATCCTTCGGCACGCAATTCCTCCATATACCTTTTATCATAAACCTGCTGCAACGCTTTTTCTGCGTCTTCCTCGAGAGCGTCGATGGAATCGGATACTTTCACTTCCAGGATAAACGCCCGCCCACGTAAAGATGGGCTTTTCACCATCAGATCCGAACGGCCGTTACCGGATTCACGGTTTGACCTTACCACATAATCCTGGCTCTGGCTTAAAATCCCTGCCAAAAAACCATGGAAAAAGTTTTCTGCACTATCCATAAAGCTGATCGTCCCAAATAACTGCCCATTTAATATATCCCTCATTTTTACTTCATCCCCATCTTCCATCGCATGGTACAGATCCTGGAAATTATGGTTCCTAATCTTTTCTTTCATCCAATTCAAGATTGTGGATTCATAAATAGTCAAAACCTCTGTGTTCGGGATACGGGCTTTCAAAAATACATACCGCCCTTTGAAAGACGCGCTCGCCTTCGTCAGATACCCAGTAAAATAAAGGAAATTCCACAGGTTCTCCCCATCTCCATACATATCCTCATACGTAACCTCTTCGCGCACCTTTATATCCACACCTTTGCCGCTTAAAAGCGTTTCAATCTGCTCTTTCGTCTCCCGTGTAGATCTGGCAATCAAATCCTTAACAATATCATTGGAACTGGTATTGGCCCAATATGGACGGGGGAACGCCCGGATATCTGCATAGAGATCATATAAAAAATTAATCACGCTCCAGGGATTATATACCTCTGCCTTCCCAAACCGATAGCCGTCATACCATTCTTTCATAACTGGGAAACGGCTCTCTACGCCATAGTATTCCATCATCTGTAGCACTTCTTCCCGCGTAAACCCAAAATGCTCGCTGTAACGCTCATCTAAGACAGAAATAATCTTGATATGGTTCAGCCCAGTAAAAATACTTTCCTTAGAAACCCGCAGGCAGCCTGTAATAATAGCAAATTGCAGGCAAAGATTCGTCTTTAAGGCAGACTCAAACAAGGAACGGATAAAATCTGCCATTTCTTTGTAAAAGCCCCGGAAATACGCATTCTCCAATGGAACATCGTATTCATCAATCAAAAGAATGGTATGCTTCCCCGTCGCCTGATACAGGCACTGGCTTAAGAATTTCAGGGAACTGGAGTAATCGTCATACCCCGCCTTCTGATCCGCGATTTCCTGGAATCTTCTCTTAGCTTCATCGCTGATCCCATCACATTCCATAACATAAGAATGCCGCTGGAACGCATCTGCAATTTCCTCCTTCAGCTTATAATATGCAGAAGAAAAGGACGGCTGCTTTGCAGATTTCAGCGTTAGGCTGATGACGGGATACCGCCCCATCTCAGCCACATACGATCGGCCTGCTTCCATGATTCCCATATCTTGGAACAGTTCCCTATTCCGCGCGTTCTCTGCCTCGTCCCTAGTGTCCTCAAAGAAGTACTCGAGCATACTGAGATTCAGCGTCTTCCCAAAACGCCTGGGGCGGGTGAATAAGTTTACCTCCCCTTTAAAATCCAGCAGTTCTTTGATAAACATTGTTTTATCTACATAATAATATCCATCTTCAACGATTTTCCGAAAATTATCCACTCCGATTGGCAACGCTTTTTTCACTAGCCATCCCTCCGTATTAAAATCCCATCCCAGCACATAACCTGATTTTATTATACCCGATCCCCATCCATTCCACAACCCTGGCGGCATTCGCTAAATAATCCGCAAAAACGCGGCTGCTTGGCTAAGTGCCCTAGGGGTACATTGCTCGCGGGAATAAAACGAGGGCGCCGCCCAATCATCTCTTTTGATGATTGGGCGACGCCCTCGTATCTTAGGAATTGTTCCGATATCAGTTCATCCTACTCTGCCGTCTGGGAACCTCTCTTACATCATCCCCATCCCGCCTGCGCCGCCTGCCGGCATTGCTGGTGCGTCTTCTTTGATATTGGCCACAACAGATTCTGTGGTCAGTAACGTGGATGCTACAGAAGTTGCGTTCTGGAGCGCGCTCCTTGTCACCTTGACTGGATCTAAGATCCCGGCGTCTACCATATTGACATAATCTTCTTTTGTGGCGTCAAAGCCAACGCCTGGCTCGGATTCCTTTACCTTATTGATGATAACGGCGCCTTCTAACCCTGCGTTTGCTGCAATATAGTACAGCGGGGATTCTAAGGACTTCAGGATAACCTTTGCCCCTGTCTTCTCATCGCCTTCTAATTCTTCCGCCAATGCAGCCACTTCCTTTGCAGCATGGATGTATGCAGATCCGCCGCCTGCGATAATCCCTTCTTCTACGGCTGCGCGCGTGGAGTTCAAAGCGTCTTCCATACGAAGCTTGCTTTCCTTCATTTCTGTTTCGGTTGCAGCGCCGACACGGATGACAGCTACGCCGCCTGCCAGTTTTGCAAGCCTTTCCTGTAATTTCTCTTTGTCAAATTCAGAAGTCGTTTCCTCAATCTGGGTACGGATCTGTGCAACCCTTGCTGCGATAGCGTCTTTGTTGCCTTCCCCGTCTACGATAATCGTATTTTCCTTCTGTACCTTTACGGATTTCGCACGGCCTAACATGTCAAGGGTTGCTTCCTTCAGTTCCAGGCCAACCTCTTCGGAAATCACCTGGCCGCCTGTCAGGATTGCGATATCCTCAAGCATTGCCTTCCTTCTGTCGCCATAGCCTGGAGCCTTTACGGCTGCGACATTGAACGTACCGCGCAGCTTATTTACAATTAAGGTCGTAAGCGCTTCCCCTTCGATATCCTCTGCGATAACCAAAAGCCTTGCGCCGGACTGTACGATCTGCTCTAACAGCGGAAGGATATCCTGGATATTGCTGATCTTCTTATCCGTAATTAAAATATAAGGATCGTCTAATACGGCTTCCATTTTATCCATATCGGTTGCCATATATGCGGAAATATAACCACGGTCAAACTGCATCCCTTCTACTAAGTCTAACTCAGTCTGCATGGTCTTGGATTCTTCGATTGTGATAACGCCGTCGCTGGAAACCTTTTCCATTGCGTCTGCTACTAAGTTCCCTACTTCTTCATCCCCGGCAGAAATTGCCGCTACCTTCGCGATCTGATCTTTGCCGTTTACCTTGCGGCTCATTGCTGCAATCGCTTCTACCGCCTTATCTGTCGCTTTCTTCATGCCTCGCCTTAATACGATTGGGTTTGCGCCTGCTTCTAAGTTCTTCATTCCTTCTTTGATCATTGCCTGGGCCAGCACCGTAGCGGTCGTCGTGCCATCCCCGGCAACGTCGTTCGTCTTCGTCGCTACTTCCTTGACAAGCTGTGCGCCCATATTCTCAAACGCGTCTTCCAGTTCAATTTCCTTTGCAATTGTCACGCCATCGTTCGTAATCAATGGTGCGCCAAAGGATTTATCCAATACGACGTTCCTTCCCTTCGGTCCTAAGGTCACCCTTACTGTGTTTGCTAACTTATCTACGCCAGCCTCTAATGCTGCCCTAGCTTCTGTGCCATACTTTAATTCCTTTGCCATGATCTATCGTCTCCTTTTCCAATATACTTAAACATATGGGGCGCTTCCCAAATATCTGGTGAACGCCAGCTTCTAGTTCCCAACGGCTTTCTGCCATCCCTGCTTTGGAAATGGCGCATCCTCTAATCTTCTACGACTGCCAGGATATCGTTCTGCCTTACGATAATGTATTCTTCTCCGTCCAGCTTCACTTCATTGCCTGCATATTTGGAGTAGATTACCTTGTCGCCTACCTTTACCTGCATCACTACTTCCTTGCCGTCTACGTTCCCGCCAGGCCCTACTGCGATAACCTCCGCTTCCTGCGGCTTCTCCTGCGCGCTTCCTGTTAGGATAATACCGGATTTCGTGGTTTCTTCTGCTTCACACTGTTTTACTACGACTCTGTCGCTCAATGGTACTAACTTCATTCCAATTCCTCCTTACTGGCTCATCATTTCTATTTTATATGATTCTATTTGTGTTATTAGCACTCGTTTGTATCGAGTGCTGATTGGCTATGTACCTAATTTAGCACTCTCATTTTTCTTTGTCAATATCCAATTTCATTTTTAATAAAAAGTTTATATTTTTTACGAAGGCTTTATGGGATGCTCCTCAATATATTGTTCTAAAATTGCAGCCGCTAAATGCACCAGCTTCGGGCAGGGACGTTTCCTGTAATATTCCTCCGTCCGCTCTTGCGGGACTGGATCTTCCCGTTCCTGATCTAGCCCTAGAAGCTCCCTACATACAATCGAGCCGTTTTCCGCCTCGTAAGCCTTGGCAAGCTCCTGTATCCTTGCATAATGCTCCTTCTTCCCCTGAGCGTCCTTTGGAGCCTCGTACCCATAGAGCATGCCCGCCACCAGGAACATGCCGCTGACCGCCCCGCACACTTCCCGCAGCCTTCCCATCCCGCCGCCAAAAGAAGAACTCAGCCTTGCCGCCTCCCTATCCTCCATCCCGTGCAGATCGGAAAATGCCAGGACAACCGCCTGTGTGCAGTTATAGCCCTTCAAAAAATTTTCTTCTGCTTTTCTCCCATATTTACTATTTTCATAATCCATAGATTTTATCCAACCTTTCACTGTTCTTGCAATGATACGGCAGCTTCTCACCAATACAAATGAGAAAACCCGTTCATTATGCCTTTTACGGTGGAATTAATTTCCAAACAGAAGTATATCATAGGAAGAGGATAAATACAAAATAATTTTATTGAAATAGCCCCAGAGACAAAATGGCTTTTATCCCTGGGGCATATTCCCTGTAATTATGGCAAATTTCTACTTCTTGATCTGGACGGTTTTCTTCTGCCCTTTCCCTTTCAGCAGCTTTTTATAAGCCTTAAGCTTGCTCTTTGGCACCTTGATTACCGCCTTTGCATGGATATTCTTCCATGCGTTTTTCCCAACATTGTTGAGTTTTTTACTTTTTATGGTGATTTGTTTCAATTTCTTACAGTTGTAAAATGCTTTGCTGCCAATCTTGGTAACATTGCTCCCAACCACGGCACGTTCTATTTTCTTGCAGCCGGAAAACGCCCCGTTCCCAATTTCTGTAACCTTAAATGATTTTCCTCCGATCTTCACCGTGGAAGGTACGTTGGCCTTTTTCAGCTTGCCCTTTACCTTCTTATCCTTCACGCCTGCCAAGGCAACGGTTCCTTTGCCCTTGATATTGGCGTTTGTGATCTTGTACTTGTAATCCCCAACCTTGTATACCTTATTCTTCTTTACGGTAATCGCAAAACTTCTGCTGACGCTCCCGGTATAGCCGCCTATTCCTGTAATCTTAACCGTAGCTGTCCCAATCTTAACGTTATTGCTGTAGCTTGCAACGTAATCCGTGCCTTTTTTCAGAACCTTCCCGCCATAAGTGAGCGTCAGGGACGGCTGGCATTTTTTGCCCGTATAGGTTTGCGTTGGAATATTTTTGACTGCTGCTTTCGCGATGTCAATCTTTGACGTAGCCCCTTTTCTAAGCTCTTCATATCTGGCTTCCGCCGCCGTCAGCACACTGTAATTTCCTACCAGCTTCTTCTGTGCTTCGGTCAAGGCATTGTACGCAATCCTTGCCGCGTCAATCTTGCCTTTGCTCTCGGACGTATAGCTTACCGTGCCTATGTCTGCAATCTTATTTTCTGCCACCTGAGCCGCCGCCTTGTCCGCCTTGTCTTGTTCCTCTGCGTTTTTTAAATCCTCATAAGCCTTCTCAGCTTCCGTCAGCTTGTTGTAATTTTCTACCAGCTTCTTCTGCTCTTGTGTCAGCGCATCGTACGCAGCCCTTGCCGCATCAATCTTACCCTTGCATTCCGGGGTATAGCTTACCGCGCCTATGGCTGCAATCTTATCCGAAACCGCTTTGGCCATTTCATCATCTTCATTGCCCTGCGGCTCTATCATTTTCATTGAGATATCGTCAATAAAGTAAGCGAAAATCCCATCCTCTGTTGGCGCTTTCCCCGTTGCAGCTTCAAACAGGATGCTTACCTTGCTTAAATCTGCATTTGCAGGAACCGTATATTCGCCGTAAAGATTCGCCCAGTCGTTTAATTTTGCATTTTTAGAGAAAATGACTTCTTTTTTCTGGGCATTGCCTTCGCCATACAAAATAGAAACATTAAAATCTGCATTTGCAGGCGGGTTCTCGTTATGCCCCGCTCCATTTTTAAAGATTAAATAAGCGTCTATTTCATAAGTTGCGCCTGCCTTCACCTTTCCAGTGATATCCTGGAACGCGCCGGAATCTTTTCCAGTGCGGTTAATCTTCAGCGAATTGGGCGCGCTGTGGATGGTAGAATACCCCAAAGACAAGGTTGCGTCGCCATATGCCTTCCAATTGGCGTCCCCATTGATATCGCCGTTTACAATAATTTCCTCTCCTGCCTCAAGCCCATCGTCATGGATCAGTTTTAACGTATATTCCTTGTAGGTCGTATGGTCTTGTGCATACACCTTCAGCTTCTTTGTCTCTGTGCCCTCTCCCAACGGAAATCTCTGGACCTTAGCGTCATTGACCAGCGTTCCATCAATATACAAAAGGCCTGATTTATCTGCAAGCGTAAAGGAAACAGACAGCCGTTCCACAGACAGCGGCACCCGGATGGCATAACCGTCGTTTAGGACCTTCAGACGCCCTGCGGAAGGCGCTACGTCCACCAGCCTGGCATCCTTGCTGTACGCACGCGTCAGAAACAGCCCGTTGACAATACGTGCGCTTGCCTCAGTGGCGCTGCCGCTTTCAAATTTCACCCTTACCACATCATACCGCTCAGATCCCACCGTAAGCGTCTGTGCTTTCTCTATTTCTTCGTCTGGAATCTCAAAATACTTTTTAAAGAAGGCTTCTTCCCCTGTATCATTTTCTACAGTGTAATTGAATACCGTGTTCCCAACTGTGATTTTGACCGTTTTACCTACGTCTGCTTTTGCAAACTGGCACAGCAGGGAATTGGACGTGCTTTTATCCACCTTCATGTTATAGCTGAAATATCCGCCTGCCTTTGCCCTGCGCGTGCTGCCAAGCCCGGATACGCCTGTTTCAAATTCTGTATTGCTTTCTTCCATCTGATGTACGGCGTCGTTCTCATACTGCCCATAGCCTGGCTGGATCGAGTCGACAACTGCTTCTGCAAACCTTCCTTCTTCCTTCTCTGCCAGGATCTTGCTTTCAGAAGAATCCTCTATGCTTTCAAAATACCAGTAAATACCATAGCGTTCTGCATTTAAGGTATTAAATGGCACAAAGGTAAGCCCTTCGCCGCCAAATACCTCTTCTGCATCCGTCCCACGGATATGAAATTCTAGCTTGCCTTCCGTTTTTACCATATGGGAGTTGATATTTTTCATAAATTCCTTCGTACTTTCGGTTCCTTTAATCGCAAGCGTTTCTGTCCCCAAAACCTGCTTTATCGTCTTGCCATACGCCACCTCTAAGCGTACCTTCTCATTCCCTACTACCTTATATGCCGGAGCAGTCAGGTTCACGCCCGCCCCAACGGCATCGTTCCATTCTTCCGTGCCAAGCTTCGCTGCAAGAACCGTAGGGCCATACTGGAACGCATAGACAAAATCATTGTCTGGAAGTCCATATGCGACGATTTCCATCGGATAGGCTACCTCAATCTTATCGCCATCTTTCCAAGCCCTGTTTAAGACAAGATAGGAACCCTCTGCCGTTACATTCGCTGCTTCCCCATTAATCTTTACCGTAAGGCTTCCTGCCGCCCAATCCGGAATGCGCATCCGGATGGCAGCTTCTGCGGAAGTAGCCCCGTTTAACAGGCTGATGGTAAATTCTGCCTTATCGCTGGCCGTTACATCTGAATCCTGCGTCAGCTTCATATTCTTTTCTTCCCATACCACTTCCGAAGCAATGTATTGGTTGACGGTTATGGAACCGTCTGTCTTAAAGTAAATACTGTCGCCAAGCTTCGTATAATTCTCCATTCCTGTCCCTGTACAACACCAGAACATATTCGTAGCTGGATCCGCCGTTCCGAACATCTTATAATACCCAGTTGCCATTGGCGTAAAGTAAGAAAATGCGCCTTCCTCATTCACGGCGCCCATAATGGCGTTCCGCAGCGTACGTTCATAATAGTCTGCATACTTTTTGTCGCCTGTTACTTTGTACAGTTCTTTGGAAAGCTTCAGCATATTGTGCGCGCAGCAGCTCTCGCAATTGCACTGTGTCCGAATGTCATCAAGCGCGTTGTCCGCCCTAAAATGCTCCATATCACTGGTCCCGCCTGTGATAAACGCATGCTTCTCTACAACAAGCGTCCAGAATCCCTCCGCATATCCCAGATAATCGGATTCTTCCACATTCTCTACTTCCTTTAACGCCACATACCGGTTCAACGCCCCGACAAATTTCGGGATTGTCGTATTGGAATGGCGTCCTTTTAACGTGTCCTCATTCCCAGACAAGATTGCCTTATATAAATCTGGCTCGTCAAATTTATGGGCTGCTTCCTTATGCTCTTCCTTATGGGTATATTTATAAAGTTCGTACAGGCAGTCGTTCATCCCGCCATATTCTACCCCACAAGCCCTTCTCTGCTGCTCTGGCGTCCATTTGCTTACGCGGTTGTATGCCCAATCTCCAAGGTTTGACGCAACCTCCAATGCTTCTGCATTTCCGGTATATTTAAAGGTATCGACCAGCCCTTGGAGCAGCTTATGCGTATTATACCAAGGAACCCATGTATTCCCCTGCGCATCGCCCTGCACAATATCGAACTGTTTTTCCACATTGCTGGTATCCTGCACATTTGCGCCGAATAAAAATCCTTCCTTCGATCCCCCATAGCTGCCTGCCGCTTCCTGGCATTCCTTCAGGCCGGAAATAATTTCCTCTAGCTTAGCGCCTAGTTCTTCATCTTTCGTTGCCTGGATTGCCTGAGCGGCTGCAGACAGGTAGTGGCCTGCGCTATGGCCTGCCAAAAGCCCATTTTCCCATCCGTTATAACGTACTGCGTTTGTCTTGATCCCTGCATTTTCCCGGAACCCTGCAATCAGACGGTCATTGTCAAACTTCTTTAGGAAAGCGATATCCACATCTTGCGCGCCTTTGTAATATGCATCGGTTACAAGGACTTCATCCAACCCAAACTGCTCTTCGGTATATGCCGTATATGGGTTCTCTGGCACTTCCACTTGCTGCGTATCTTTCTTTAAGACGGTAATCTTAAAATCCTTTGTCGTACTAACGCTCCCGCAAGAAACCGTTGCCGTCAGTACCACGTCCTTATCCTCATCCTCTGGGCGTTTCACCTTTCCAGTTGCCGATACGACTTCTGGCACGCTGCTTTCCCAAGAGATACCGCTCCCATACTTCCCCTTTACTGGCAGCGTCACGCTTGTCTTGATTGCCGTTACATCCTTTCCTGCAAAAGGATCCAGGCTTGCGGCGTCCGCTTCTACAATTTCCTCGTCCGTCATAACGGTTGCATGTTCCTCATAAAGGGCTTTCACTTGCTCAGCCGTTGCAGCCGTACTGTAAATTTCATACTCATCCAAATCTAAATTTGCAAACCCGCCGTTATATCCTGGGGAATTAAAGCCCAGGTATTTATGGTCTGTATCATTCCCCACAGGCGTAAGCTTGCCGGAGCCCTGGTCTTTTCCAATGCTCGTCGTTGTGACTACATGGCCATTCCGGTAAAATACCGCTTCCTCTGTTTCGCTGCTGTATGTAATGGCAACATGGACCCATTCCCCGACTGGGAAAAATTCCGCCCGGTTTGCAGCCACTTCAAATTCCTTCAAATGCGTGCTTGCAGAGCCGACAGACAGTACCAGCGGCCTGTTGTCATTCAAACAGGAAAGATACCATCCTTCCCTGTCCCATGCCCCGCTTGGCTTATTCCACATAATGATATGCTCGCCGCTGATCGCTTTCGTTGCCTTTAACCAAAAGGAAACCGTCAGCTCTTCCGGCTGCAGATCTGCGCTTGTGCCAAGATCGAGGTATGTGCCCCCATCTAAGGAAAGCGCCTGGCCGTCCACGCCTTCTGCATAGGACGCTTCCTTTTGCGCATGGTTGCTGCCATAAGAAACCGCCTGAACGCCGTTTCCAGACGTATCCTCCAAGCTTCCGTTAAAGCCCAGTTCCAGAACCTGATTGCCTGCCAACGCAGACTGCTGGCTCTCTTGCCCCAATGGCTCTTGCGCCCACACGGGATGGATGGTCCCTACCGCCATGGCGCCTGCAAGGATCAGACTAAATGCTTTGTTCCACAATAACCTTCTTCTCATGCTCCCTTTCCTCCTTTTCATAACAAGCGTTCTATCTTTGCCCCGCTTACAAATACGTGTAGCCGTACGGATAAAACCCCCATATTTTAATAATATTTCCATCTTATCATATCCCTTTTGGGTTTTCATCCCGACAAACTATAGAAGATGGAGCCTTAGCGGTAATATTTCTATACTTTTTGATATTTTTGCCAAGAAAAGCGCTTCCCGCTTGTACTTTTATATGAAACATAACCAAATTATGTAGGGCGCGCTATCCTATGAAATAAAAAAAATCGGGACAGCTTATCTCTCCTATAAGCTGTCCCAACCTTATTCGTTCATCAACCACACGTTTGGCATAACTATATCGTATGGAGGTTTTTCAGGGAAATATCCATAATCGGCGCAGAATGGGTCAATGCCCCGCTGGAAATATAATCTACCCCAAGGGAAATGTAATGTGCGATATTCTCCTTTGTCACATTGCCGGATATTTCAATCTCTGCCTTTTGCCCAATCGCCGCAACCGACGCTTTGATTGCTTCTACGTCCATATTGTCCAGCATAATGATATCCGCCCCGGCTTCCACCGCTTCTTTCACCATTTCGATCGTCTCGCATTCCACCTCTATTTTACGTACAAATGGCGCATACTCTTTTGCCATTGCAACCGCCTCTTTCACACCGCCGGCCGCGCCGATATGGTTATCCTTCAGCAAGACGCCGTCCGATAAGTTATACCGATGGTTGTACCCACCCCCGACCTTTACGGAATATTTCTCAAAGATACGCATATTCGGAGTTGTCTTCCTGGTATCGAGAAGCTTCACCTTGCTGCCCTTTAATAATGTGGCGATCGCATTGGTATACGTAGCAATCCCGCTCATACGCTGCAAGAAATTGAGCGCGGTACGCTCTCCTGACAGGATCGCCCGGATATCCCCTGTTACCGTGCCAATCAAATCCCCTTTTTTGGCTACATCCCCATCCTGGAACTGAAACTCCACTACTACCTCTCGATCCAGCAGTTCAAATACACGCTGGAACACACAAAGCCCCGCCAGCACGCCGTCCTGTTTGCAGATAAGCTGCGCCGTCCCATCCTGTGCGTTTGGCATGACGGCGTTTGTCGTGACGTCTTCACTGGAAATATCCTCACGCAAAGCCTGTAAAATCAAATGATCTGCATTCAGCCCCATCGTTATGCTGTTGTCCATATTCTCTCTCCATCCTTTCTATCTCCTGCCTGACCAGGAATCTATGTTCCTTACGTATCCGTTCGACGTCCTTGTAATGCCCTGGCTGGAACAGATCCTTCCTCTGCCCCTTGGGCTTTTCCATTCCTTCCTTTGCTGCAATATCCTCTGCTGCGCGCCTTGCAAATACCAGGCTTTCCAACAAGGAATTGCTGGCAAGGCGGTTCGCCCCATGCACGCCGTTGCAGCTTGTCTCCCCTATGGCATAAAGGGCTTCCATTGACGTCCTGCCTTCTAAGCCAGACTGTATGCCGCCCATAAAATAATGCTGCCCTGGTACGACCGGGATGCATTCTTCCGTCACATCGTAGCCTTCCTCCCGGCACCTTTGGTAAATATTGGGGAAATGGCTTAAGATATCCGCCTTTTGTATGTGCTCCATCGACAGCCAGACATACGGCTTCCCATCTTCCTCCATCTGTTTTCGGATTGCCGCCGTCACCACGTCGCGCGGCTGCAGTTCATCCACAAACCGCTCCATATGGGCATTGTACAGCACCGCCCCTTCCCCGCGGACAGATTCCGAAATCAAAAAACGCCTGCCTGGCTTTTCGGAATACAGCGTTGTCGGATGGATCTGGACAAAGTTCACATCCTGCAGCCGGATCCCATGCCGCAGCGCAAGCGCAACGCCATCCCCGGTGATATGCGAAAAGTTCGTGGAATGGCTGTACAAGCCGCCTATGCCGCCGCACGCAAATACCACATACTTTGCCCAAACCGGGAATACCTGCCCCTGCTTGTCCCTTACCACAATGCCATAGCAGACATTGTCCCTGCACAAGAGATCGATCATTTCCATATACTCATAAACCGAAATATTCTCCCTTGCCCTGGCTTGCCCAAGCAGCTTTCCCGTAATTTCCCGCCCAGTGACATCTGCATGGAATAAGATCCTTGGTTTCGAATGCCCGCCTTCCCTGGTATACGCAAGCTTACCGTCCTTTTTCTCAAACTCCACCCCATATCCCTGCAGCAGTTCAATAATCTGTGGGGAGTCTTTTATCATCCTGGCTACGGATTCCCTGTTATTTAAGTAATGCCCGGCCCGCATCGTATCCTCAAAATAAGCCTCATAGTCATCCTCTGACGCCAGAACGCAGATCCCACCCTGCGCCAGGAATGAATCGCTGTTTTCCGCCTGGTCTTTCGTGATAACAGAAATCCTCTTACATCCTGGTAGCTGCAGCGCACAGAAAAGCCCCGCCGCCCCAGTGCCTACGATTACAATATCTGTCTCTTTTTCCATATCCCCACCTGTAAAATCATTCATCCAAGTATGTAAAACTTCCGCGTCCATTATAGCACACCCAATATTGGCTGGCAAGCCTTGGGATTTTTGCACAAAAAGCGGCCTATCCACAGCAGCCAAAGACGCCAGTCCTATGCTTTTGAAGCATATTTCATTTCCTAATTAAGATAAAAAATCCCCCAGATAGACCTTCCCTTTCTCTGGATCCTTTCCATATTCCTGGTATAAGGCGTCCCTTGAGGCCTGGATGGCCTGTTCCAATTCCCTGGCAGATACCAGCGCGCATCCCTGCCCCCTGATAATAATCTGCTCTAGCCCGTCGGAAGTGACCACGGTGATTTGGTATTTCTTTGCATGTGTATGGGCAAATTTCTCGATATATTGGTCGGCGGTTTCTGCTTCCTTTGTAAAGACCACATGGATGTTATGGTAATCCAGAAGTTCCGCCTTATGCCGCTGCACCCGGTAAGCATCGAATACCACAATGATCTGGCATTTGATCATTCCCTGGTAATCACATAGGATATCCAAAAGCCGCCCCCTTGCCCCGTCAATATTTTCTTCCGCCAGTTCCCTTAACTCCTTCCAGGCAAAAATAACATTATACCCATCCACCAGCCAGTACGCTTCCTTTGGCTCTGCGACCTGGTACGTCTTCGTAACAGAAGACGATGGAGCCGCAGGCTTTCCTTTCCTCTTATGGTAACCTTTGCGCGTAGCCGCCTTATCATGCTTGTTCGCATCCAGGCTCTTAGACAAGATCGCTTCCACCTCATCTTCCCCAATCCATCCTTCCTCCCCGCTTACGCCTTGCTGCCTTTGTATGGCATTTTGGGTTGCCAGCCGCTTTACCTCTTCGTCCTGATAAGAATACAGCCCTGCCTTTGCCTTGCGCTCCGACAAAAAATCTGGGCTTTCCACATGCATGTATTCCTTGACCTGATCCCATTTGACGACGAACCCTGCCCCATGGGAGCAGAATACCGAGCTTGCAGGGTTCTCCAAATCACGTTCCGGATCATAGCCAATCCGCTCCATGACTTCTTGCGGATCCTTGCATGGCTCGTACCCCTTAAGGCTGAGGGACATCCTTCCATTCCCCCGGGTATACGCGGCCACCTCTTTCTGGTAATCCCCCATAGCGGCAACTGGGACGCTTCCTGCCAATACGGCCATCCCATCCTGTAGCTGGGGAGGATCAAAACTCCCGCGCATCTGTTCGATATCCGCTATCGCACGGCCTAACGCCGTATCCGGCGTTTCTAGGCGGAACTGGTAGATTGGCTCTAGCAGCACGGACTCTGCTTCCATCAGCCCCTGGCGCAGCGCCCGGTACGTTGCCTGCCGGAAATCCCCGCCTTCCGTATGCTTCAGATGGGCGCGGCCTGTCACTAAGGTAACCTTTGTATCAGTCAGCGCAGATCCAGTCAAAACGCCGCAATGCTCTTTTTCTTCTAAATGGGTCAGCACTAACCGCTGCCAGTTCCGATCCAGGATATCTTCGCTGCACACCGTATCAAATACAAGCCCGCTCCCTGGCTCGCCAGGCTCTAACAGAAGATGCACCTCCGCATAATGGCGCAGAGGCTCGTAATGGCCGACGCCCTCCACAGGCCCTACAATCGTTTCTTTGTATAAGACATTCCCTGCGCCAAACGAAACCTCGACGCCAAAACGGTCTGCGATCATGCTTTTTAGAATTTCAAGCTGCACCTCGCCCATCACCTGCACCTGGATTTCCTGTAATTGCTCCTTCCAGGCAATATGGAGCTCTGGCTCCTCTTCCTGGATCTGATATAAATAGGAAAGCATAACGGTGTTATCGCAATCTGGAGGGACGATGACCTGGTACGTTAAGACCGGGATCAAAAACGGGCGCGCGGAATCCGGCTCGCAGCCAAGCCCGTCGCCCGGGCGGGCGCTGACAAGCCCTGTGACAGCGCATACCATCCCTGGCATGGCCTCTGGCACTGTCTCATATTTTTCACCGGAATAGATACGGATCTGATTGATCTTTTCCTGATTTTGGGTCAACGGGGCCTTGACCTTCAAGCTTCCCCCAGTTACTTTTAAATACGTCAGACGGTTCCCCTGGCTGTCGCGCGCAATTTTAAACACCTTGGCGCCAAACCCTTCCTTGTATGCCGGCTGGCGCGCAAACCGGCCAAAGCCTTCGAAGAACTCCTCCACGCCTTCGCATTTTAATGCCGAGCCAAAAAAACATGGGAATACCTTACGTTCCGCGATCAGCCGCCTGATCTGCAGATCCTCTACCCTGCCATGCGCAAGGAAGTATTCGAGCGTTTCCTCTTCGCACATGGCGATGCTTTCATAAAACGCTTCCTGTTCTGTTTCCCCGTCTAGCCCCGTAAAATCCACGCATCCGCCGTCCAAGCTGGATGCAAGCTGTCCCAGCAAAGATTCTCTTGACGCTGCGTGTAAATCCATCTTATTGATAAACAAGAATACCGGAATCTGGTATTTCTCCAAAAGATACCAAAGCGTACGGGTATGCCCCTGTACCCCATCCACGCCGCTGATCACAAGGATGGCATAATCTAGCACCTGCAAGGTACGTTCCATTTCCGCCGAAAAATCCACATGCCCTGGGGTATCCAAAAGCGTGATAGAACGATCCTTGTCCTTTAGCACGGCCTGCTTAGAAAATATCGTAATCCCACGCGCCCGCTCTAACTCATACGTATCTAAAAATGCGTTCTTCTTGTCCACCCTTCCCATTTCCCGGATATTCCCGCAAACGTACAAAAGCGCTTCCGACAGAGTTGTCTTCCCCGCGTCGACGTGCGCCAAAATACCAGCGCAGATATGTTCCATTGATGTATTCCCAGACGTATCGTCCATGAAAAATGCCCCTTTCTGTCGCTTATCATTTCGTAATTATAGCACAGAAAATGGCGTCCGTCGATAACCATCCGCATCCTGCGCCCATACAGACCATGGAAAATATGCAAGCATTTCCCTGTCGTTTTCTGAATTGCCAAATACGGCCACTTCTTCCTTCCGATAGCCCATTGCTGCACAGATCGCCAAAATACCTTCTAATTTGCCCGTCCCCTTCCTTGTGACCTGCATATGGCGTCCTTCCCATACTACCTTACAAGAGTCCGGGATCGCCAAATCCTCCCTTAATGCTTCCTGCACCTTTTCTAATTTCTGCTCATCCTTGCCAGGAAACACAAGTACCACCTTATAGATCCCCTCTTGCCGCCCGCTTTGAGCGTCTAGGGGCCGGCATCCCTTTTTTTGGTAAACGTACAGCGAAAACCCATACTTCTTCCGTACCCTCCGCGCCTTTGTTAGCCACCCGGATTCCATTGGGGCAATCTTATCCAAAGGTCCCTCTCCCTCTTCCTGCCCTGGCAGGATCCATCTCCCACCATTTGCAAATACGCCGCCGCGCACGATATGCCAGACAGGCGCCATCTTCCTCTTTGCATGCATCAATGGCAACGACGTGGCAAGGTAAATCTCACAATGCCCCGCCAACTGTACCAGCCACCTTGCGGTATGCGGCTGGATCTGCTTTTTCCCTTCTGGGATCAGCGTTCCGTCAATATCAAAAAAAGCCGCTTTGGGATAAGCGGGGATACGGAATGCTGGGTACGGCTGGAAAAAAGGAAACGTTTCGTCCTTGCGGTTGCAGTAAGACAAGTAGCAGCTACACCATGTTTGGGTACAAGCCGGCGGCTCTGAGCCAACCGCCCCCGTAAAGGAATCCTCATACAAATTCCCACTGGCCAAACGGCAGACGTTACAGCAGCGCAGCGCCCCATTTGCTTCTACAAAGTAGTTTTCCGCGCATTTTGATACATCTGCCTTGCGCCGAATAAGTTCCTGCCCAAAATAGACGTCGATTTCTAGGAAGGCTTCGATCTCGGCAGGCGTATAACGCCTTTTCAGCCCATCCATCTTATTAATCCATAGATATACGTTCTCTGGCAGCAGATTACGCAGCCTGCGGATGGCAGGAAGGCGCTCCGGAACCCCTACCGCCCCCACGCAATATTGGACATTTCTTTCCGATAGGAGTTGGCATTGCTGCACAAATTGCTCCACCGTTACCATTTCCGGATGGAAGGTGCCCCACAGACGCAGCTTTTTTAACTCCCCTCCATACGTTTGGTAAACTGAAAGCATAGACAGGACAGGGAAACTGAGATTGGTCTGCGCGCCTATGGCATCTATTGCCGGGCTGCGGCTTAATACCGCAAGGCCTTCCCAGTAATACGGATGGATCAATGCCTCTCCATACGGCGTAACCAGGACTGCGCCGCCATACCCCCGCGCTCCCATCTGTTCCACAAACCGGAAAAACGCCGCCTTATCCTCCCGCAGCTCCCGTTCCCTGCAAGGCCTCTTTGCAAAAGGACAGTAGCTGCAAGCATAATTGCAGGATTTCAAACTCCCCCGATAATACCATTGCCGTTTCATGCCAATACCATCATCCTTCCCAATGCCCTTTATGTTCCATCCGGCGCTTTACATCTTCCGACATCAACTGCGGCCCTAAAAAATCAGACAAAGCAAGCCCTTCTTCGGTCAACGCAAGAAACCCGCCCTCTTTCCTGGCATACCCGGAAGTCACCCAGCCCTCTAGCTGTGGGAAGTCTTCTTCTGCCTGACCGCCAAAATTCTGCCTATAATCCTCTAGAAGGATCCCTCTGCCAAATAAGATATGCCGGATGATATACCTGCGTCTCTCCTCTTCTTCTGATAGCACAAACCCGTGCGCTACCTGCAGGTAATCTTTCTGCTCTATGTATTCCTGTAAGATTGTACGGCACTGTGTCTGCCGGACTGCGTATGGCATGCAAAAATGCAGGTTCCCAAGATAACTCCTGCCTCCGCAGCCCACAGAAAGCGTATTCCCAAACCCACACGTCAAGGCCGGAAGTTCCTTGCCCGAGCGGACAAAACGGCGCATGGAATCTTGACGGTATCCTGCCGACCGTAAGAAATCCCGTGCAAAGCAATACATCCCAAACGCATCCTTAGACTGCCTTGTCCCCTGCTCGAACAAGGGCGTCCCCGGCTTTACATACAATGGGTAGACGAACAGTTCTTCTGGCTCAAATTCCAATGCCTGGCGCAGCGAAGCCTCCAGGCTGCGTTCCGTCTGCCCTGGAATCCCATAAATCAAATCGATGTTCACACAGGAAAATCCCGTTTTGCAGATCCGATCCAACGCTTGTTTCGCAGAAACCGCCGTATGCAAACGGTACAGGGAACGAAGCTCATCCTCCTGGAAGCTTTGTACGCCAATGCTGATCCGGCTTACGCCTTCCTCTTTTAGCAAGCCAAGCTTTTGGGACGTCGTCTGATTTGGAGAGGTTTCGGCTGTTATATCCTGGCCTCCTGCTTCTATGCCAAAGCATTCCCTTGCGATTGCAAACACCTTCCGCAGCAGCGTTTCCGGCAAAATAAGAGGCGTCCCGCCTCCCAATGCCAGATCGGAAAACCGGACGCCTTCCGGCAGCATCCCAGACAACTGCCGCGCATGTTGCCACATTGCATCCACATACGTCTCCATCCAGGAACTTGGCTGGCCAGCAAGCGAAAACAAATTGCAGTACCCGCATTTAGACTGGCAGAACGGGATATGGAAATACAGGCTGTTTTGCCTGCCTTGCAGCCTGCCCATATAATCTTTTAGCACAATCCCATGCAACGCCTGGTATGCCATTTTATGCGGATAGCTATACATATACTGGAGATACGGATATTCCATCTTCCTACCTCCTCCTTTCCCTGAATACATGCGGGCAGATGCTTTCTACGCCCTCTGCTTACAACATAAAGTGTTTGTACGGCACGGTAGTTACCACTGGATGGTTTATCCCGTGATACCATACGCCATCCTCCCCATAACACGTCCCATGGTCGGAACAGCAGATCACAAAGGTCTTTCCTTTATCCTGGAACGCTGCAAACAGCTTCCCAAGCTGCCCGTCCACATAACGCAGCGCCGCCGCATGGGTTTTCTTGCTGTCCTTCTTCTCCCCTTGTACGTAGAAATAATTGGGGTAATGCAACGCTGAAATATTCAGGTACATCAATAGTTTCTGCCCCTCTGGCGCCAGCCTTAATTTCCGCATGGCAAACTCCACCTGATGCCCGGCGGACTCCTTTACCTTGCAGCCGAACGAAGGGTTCCAATCGCTATGCTTAAAATACGACGGCATAACCTTCCCCACATCCGTCCGTTTGTCAAAAAAACTGACGCCGCCAATGCAGTATGTATCATATCCTTCCTGCCCAAGCCCTTCGATCCAGGTAGGGCCATGGAATGTATACGCACCCTCTGGCGCCTTGCGCCCCATACCGATATCTTCCGAAAAGAAAAGCGTCTCCCGCTCCTTCATATTTCGAATCCCTTCGTCCACTGGGAAAAATCCAGCAAACATTGCCTGGTGGGACGGATACGTAAAATTGCCTGGCGCATGGCATTTCCTCCAAGGCCCAAAACGGTTCAACACCACCGTCCCTCCATTCTGCTGCTCCTCAAACGCCACGTCATAACGCAGCGAATCAATACATACAAATAAAATATGGCACTTCCCCACAACACGGTTCATATCTATGTTCTGCATCGCTCACACCTCGCCCCATCAAAATTCCTTCATTGCACGCACCTGCTCTTGGTAGATCTGGTTCTCCCCATAAATATCCTGGTAGATCAAATCCCCCTGCCCGTTCATCTCAATGATCCGCAGGTTCCCTGTATGCTTCTCCACCAAAAGATCAAAGCCCACCATATTTACGCCGCCAGGGACAATATGGGATGCTTCCTTCCTAGGCTCTCTTCCCCTGGAACACGGATCTGCATCATACGCCGCACATGCTTTTTTACAAATCAGCGTAGCTACATCCAGCATTCCCTGCTTAAGCCCAAGCCTTGAGAACGCCACCGCCTGGTTATTCAAATGCAGGTTTGTTACTGGCCCGCTTGACTGGCGCGCTACGATATGCGCAATATGGCCAAACTGGAAGACCACCCGCAAATCGTAGCTCTTGCCATTTAACTCTGCCTTAGGATGCCAACGCTCAACGACGCACCCAAGGGAAAGCAACTGCCCCAACAGCATGATAATCTCTGTCCTCCGATCCTGGCAGGCAAGCTTTTTGGTATTAATAAGCTGCCCGCCTGACAGACGGCAGGAAGTATAGAGCCTCATCTTCCCATTCCCTGGATGAAGACGGAACGCAGCTACCCCTGCGGCGCCTGAAAAATACCGCGGCTTTACAAAGACACTGTAACAACGCTTTTCTTGCATCACATCCAACAATTGCCCGACCGACCGGATTTCTTCTGGGAACATCTCCGTCACCGGGATCCCATGTGCCGTCAAACGCTGGTTTGTCGCCCGCTTATCCAGCATCTGGCAGATTGCCCATGGCGGGTTCAAAAACGCACAGCTTGCCTGCGCCAGGTACTGTAACGCCGCTTGGTATGCTTCCAACCGCCCCTTCATCTGGGACAGCCGGGCAGTCTGGAACACAGGCGGGTCAACCTTAACCGCTGCTCCCTTAAGACGTCCCAGATTAAGCCCCTTTGCGATCTCCTCCCAACTAACGATATCAAGCGGCACGCCGAGTAAGGACGCCGCTTTCCCAAAATAATCCGCCCGTTTGGATGCGCTCTCCCCGATTAAAACAACTGGCCTTGGCATCTTATTCGGTCAGCATCGGGTAACAATACGTCTCCCCGCCGTACGTTTCCAATTCCTGCTGGTCTTCTACGTTTACCTTGACGCCAGGAAGCCCTTTTAGCTTTTCCATCATATCATCGGACAGATAGTGGTATTCCAATTCCAACTGCGTGATGTTCGGATAGCCCGAAAGGCGATCCAACAGCATCTGCCCGCCTTTGTCGGACAAGGATCCCATGGACAGATCCAGCGTCGTAATCTGCCCCATATATTTGCACCCCAGGACTGCTTCTGCAATCTCATCTTGTATCTCACTATCCGTAAGCCCCAGATAGGTAAGCTGCGGGAAA
The DNA here is from genome assembly GCA_948470065.1 of uncultured Eubacterium sp. Classification (GTDB taxonomy): domain Bacteria; phylum Bacillota; class Clostridia; order Lachnospirales; family Lachnospiraceae; genus Petralouisia. Next base: position 48,211 of record CAOKNO010000002.1, read on the forward strand.
TCAGATTCCGACAAAAGCGCCTGGATGGTAGAAAGATCCCCGTCAAACCCATAATCCTCCACCCCAAGATACAGCAGCAATTTCTGTAATGCCGGCAGCTTTGCCTCCTGGATGGACAAAATCACGCTCTTTGGAAGCCCGCCGCAGATAATCTCAAGATGCTGAAGGTTTGCATGTACAACCTTCCCCAATTTCAGCTCATTGCTTCCCTTAATCACCAATTTTTCCAACTGGGGCATGGCCTCCCAAAGCTTCGAATAATTCCCCTGGATAATCCAGGATACTTCACAGTCTTCGTAATCCATATCTCCAAAAAACAAGCTTTTGATATGCGAAAACGCATCCTTATGTTCCACAATCCCATCGATCAATACTTGCACGCCTTCTTCCGTATCATCCCAGCATTCCCCCCACGGCCCAATCACAACCTCTTCTAGCCCTGGAAATTCTGCATCGCCCATGATTTCTTCTAGAAGGCTGCTTGCATCCTTCCCTTCGTCTTCATACGTATAAGCGAACCGTTTACTCTTGTACATATCCTACCTCCTATCTGCGGATCTTCATAAATCCATACGAAAGGCTACCGCGTAACCCTTCGTAAGACATACCTTCAGTTTAAGGTATTTTCCACAGACTTGCAAGGAAAAAGTAGAAAAATAAGCCGCCGCACGAACTGCTTCGTGCGGCGGCCTCTTTGATTGTGGATAGACGCTATTTAATGACTGCTCCCTTTGGCGGGTTTGCTTTCTTCAACAGCTTCTTGTATGCCTTTGCTTTCTTATCTGGCACGTCAATGTATGCATTCTTCTTGATGTTCTTAAACGCATTCTTGCCTACGCTCTTGAGCGCCTTCGAGTATACTGTGACCGTATTTAATTTGCTTGCCTTGTAGAAAGCATGGCTTCCGATGGACTTCACGTTCTTTCCAACGATAACGGTCTTTAACTTCTTGTTCTGGTAGAATGCTTTGCTCCCGATGGACTTCACATTCTGGCCAATGGTTACGCTCGTTAACTTCTTGTTGTTCTTAAACGCATTGTTTGCAATTGCCGTTACCTTGTAGCTAATCCCCTTAATCCGGATGGTAGCCTTCGTATTGATCGACGTTGCATTTGATTTCGCAAGGCCTACCACGCTAACGGTACGTTCTATCACGCTGGTTACTTTGTACTTCAAGGAACCGCTCTTATACACATCGCCAACCCGGATCTGCTCCTGCAGGCTTCCATCTTTGAGTTTCTTCTTCATCTCTTCAAGAGCCTGCGCCGCCTTCTTTGCAGCCTCTTCTGCCGCCTTCATAGCTGCTTTGGCTTCTTCTGCCTGTCTCTGTGCTTCCGCCAGCTTCTCAGCAGCTTCCTTCGCTGCCTTTTCTGCCGCTTCCTTCTCCTGCTTTGCAAGCTCTGCCTGCTTCTGCGCTTCTTGTGCCTGACGCTGTGCTTCTAACACCTGTTTCTGCGCTTCTACAACCTGACGCTGCGCTTCCTGTACCTTCTCCTCTGCTACGGAAAGCTTCGATGCAATCTCAGCCGCTGCACGTTCAGCCGCTTCCTTCTCACTCTTTGCCGCTTCTGCCTGACGTGTAGCGTCTGCCGCCGCTGCTTCTGCCGCTGCCGCCTGTTTCTGCGCTTCCATTACCTGTTTCTGCGCTTCCACTACCTGCTGCTGTGCGTCAATTACCTTCTGTGCCGCTTCTGCTGCCTGTTTCTTCGCTTCATCGGCCTGCTTCTGTGCTTCCTGTGCCTGACGCTGCGCTTCTTCTTTGTTTTCCTGTGCAGTTTCTGCCTGGCGCTTCGCTTCATCCGCCTGACGCTGCGCTTCTTCTGCCTGCCTCTGGGCTGCGTCCGCCTGCTTCTGCGCTTCTGTCACTTGTTTCTTCGCTTCGTCCGCCTGCTTCTTCGCTTCTTCTGCCTGGGCTTTTGCCGCTTCTTTTTCGTTCTTTGCCGCTTCTGCCTGCCTCAAAGCTTCTGCCGCCTTATCTGCTGCCTCTTGTGCTAATTTCTCTGCATCTGCCTTTGCCGCCAATGCATCCTGCTTTGCCTGCTCTGCTTTTGCCCGCTCAATACTCATCTGCTCTAACAGTTCGGCAATCTTCTCTAAATCAACGCCAGTTCCTGTACCATTCTCTTTGAGCCCGCCAAGCGCTTTGCGCAACTGCTCTGCAACCGCGTCAATTTCTGCCTGGTTGAACTTGCTTACATTCTCTGCCGCTTCTAACGCTTCTCTAACCTTTGCAAAAGACGCCGTTGTATAGACTTCTGGATCCAGGCTGTTCGCCAGTTCTACCAGCGCTTCTAAGCCTGCTGTAATAACTGGAGCCATAACAGCGCCGTCGATAAAGTCTGCGTTCATAGAGAAATTATCAAATACAGAGGTTCCCTTTGCACTGTAAATCCCGGCAAGCCCTTTTTCTGCAAAGCTATCGTCTACGACTGCAAACAATGCTTCCTTGCCATTACGGGATGCCGCATCCTTCTCTTCCAGATATACCTTTAAGCCATAGCCCTTTGCTTCTGCTGTAATCCGGTAAAATTTCCCAACTTCCAGATCCCATCCGCGTTCTGCCAGTACGGTGTCTGTACCGCCAACGGATTTCACAAGCTGGATCTTGTCTTCTTTTACATTTAATACTGCACGGTAACCGTCCATGCCGTTTGCCGTTTCTTTCGCACGCAGTACGATAGAAGGAAGCGCTTCTTCGTCTTCTGCCTTCACGTCCGCCGCTATTACGATATCCCTCTGTGCGGAACCGTCTACCAAAGAGAAGGTGTTCTCGCCAGTGGTCTTATAAGCGCCGTTTTCTTTCGACCATACGCCGTTCCCATTCCATTCGTCCGTTCCCTTTTCAAAGCTGCAGGTGTAATATGGAACGTTTACAATCTTGATGTTATCCAATGTGGAAGCACACTGGAAGTTACGGATTGCTGCGCCGCCTTCGGAATATACACTATCAACCACGTCAATACGCGGCGTTGTTTCGTCGTCGAGGTATACCTGGATACGTGATCCATAAACAGCTACGCGCAGTTTATGTTCTTGCCCCATATCTACGTCATGCGTCCATACCAGCGCAAGCTGCGCCCAGCTATTTGCCATCCTTCCAAGCTGGATGCATCCATCGCCAATCCCTGCGTAATATCCGTACAGCCCGTCTGAGCCAAGCAGGTAACCGCTAGAGCGGAATGCAAAACCAGAGTTTCCGCCAGCAACACTTTGGGAACCAAAATCTGGCCTGTTGTATACGGTATCAACCTTTACGTCCATCTCATAGACGCCGTCCGCCATTTCCATATCCTTGATAATCAGCTTATCGCCATTGCGGCCAGACATTTTCAGCTTGCCGTCTGTCACATTTGCAGAAAGATCGTTCCCCATCTTCTGGAAGGACTTGTCAAGGTCTGCATCGCTGAAATCAATCGTTAAATCTACGTCTTTCAGTTCTGGCTTCGGTTCTGCTTCTTCTGTTTCATAAGATTCCCCAGTGACTGCGACGTCCTCTGCGCCTGCATTCACCGTAACGCCGCCAGTAAAGCCGCTCTTGTCATAGACATTGATTACCGGCTCCGGGTTGTTGTCTACATAGACGCGGATCTGCTCGTCAAATAAGGTTGTCTTTACAACATGCGCTGTATCTGCGCCTGTGATTGCTGCGGACGCAACCATTGCGTTTGTCTTTGTATTTACAACGTTTACTTTGCTTCCGTCTGCTGAAACTTCAACGCGGTATCCGCCGTCTTCGTTCCTTACAACGTAGCTTTCAGCCTTCTCTAATGATGCTTCCACGCTGTAGTTATTGCCCTTTACTGCCATTTCCTGCGCTTCTTCCAAAACGCCTTTTACGGTCTGGTCAGCAGGATTCAAGATAAGGGTCGGGTTTACGGCATAGCGGCCATAAACGGAGTTGTAAATGCGGAACCCATTCTGGTTCTTTGCATCTTCTTTTACTTGGTAAGCTACCGTAAGCTTCCCGTCTTCGCCTACCGCTTCTTTGATTGCAGCAAGCTTTTCATCGGTTACGTTTAAATTAATCAGATACCCGAAATCCCCTGCGCTCGTACCGGTCTGATTTCCCGGCGCTTTATTTAAGGAAAGCGTACCGCGCATATCGCGTGGGTTATCCGGCAAGTAAACGGTATCCAACTCGACGCCATTGACCGATACCGTCAAATCAGAAGGACGTTCCCTACCAATTGCAGTCTGGCTGTACTGAGAAGCAAAGGTAGAGGAGTTCTTATCCGTACCAATCTGATCTTTGCGTGCAGATGCTTCCGCCAATACGCGCATTCCATTTAAGCTATCCAAATCAAAGCCCTCTGGAAGCGTATATTCGTATTCCTGGGTTTCATTCTCAGAGGAAGAAGCCATCCGGCTGTTCCCAATCTTTGCCCGCATAACTACGGAGCCATCTTCATTCGTTGTAGTAGAAGCTTTATCCCCAACGGTATCGTCAGAAACAATTACGTTTGTAAAGTTCTTCGCAAGCTTCGTCCCATCCAGGCTTTCCAGCCATACGGTCAAGGTGCCGACGCATGCCTGGAGCGGCGTCACGTAATTGATCGTCGTAGTCATTTTCCGGTACGGGCTTAAGCTAATCGTCTTCTGCCCAGCAATCCCAGTATTGATACTATTCCCATAAATATCCGTGCCGTCAAATCTCCATTTCAAGACTGCACGTTCTGGAAGATCATTCGTCCAGCCAATCGCCATAACGCTTGTCTTCATCTTCTGCCCTGGCACAACATTGCGTACTGGCATATCTACAATCCCGACATAGAGTTCCTGAAGCAGGTCGTTCATCGTCATGTCGCCGCCATATGCAATCTCATCATAGCCGAAGATCTTCATATTCCTGTCATACGTCAAAATGCCATTGCGTTCATATTCTACGTCAAACGGCTCGGTATAGACAAACCCGCTCTGTTTCTCATAACGCCTCTGGATGTCTGTCATATACTTAAAGCAATAAGATACATCATAATCCCCAGCATAAGCGCCAACGCCGCCGTATTCGCTGTTCAAAAGCGGGTCGCCATCCTGCACCTCGCCGAACTTGAAGTTTTCCTTCGATCCAACGTATGCGCCGTTGATATGCCGTTCTACATCGTTTACTGTGCTGTTATAATTACCTGGATACATATGGTATGTATTCATTTCTGTCGGCTGTACATGGTCAAAATTACATGGGCTCATATCTTCTACCAACAGGTTCGGGTTGATTTCTTTTGTCTTAGCAAAAAGCCCCTCTACCCAAGCCTTGGTATCCTTCCCATCTGCTGCCACGACATTCCTTTTCCCATCAAAATATGCTTTCTGAAGCCCCCAGGTTTCATTGAACAGCATAACTGCAACAATTGACGGATGGTTATAATTCATATGCATCATGGAATCCAGGCATTCTTCGTAATACTGACGCCCTAACGTCACGTCGCCCGTCTTATCTGGAACCATATTCGTTGCATGAGGCATATCCTGCCATACCATCATCCCAAGCTTATCACACCAATAATACTGAAGTGGATCTTCTACCTTTAAATGCTTACGGATTAAATTAAAGCCGCATTCACGCATCTTTAAGATATCGTATTTCAATGCTTCTTCCGAAGGAGCGGTATAAATCCCTTCTTCCCAGAAGCCCTGATCCAACAAGCCAGACATAAATACTGGCGCGCCATTCACATAGATGTACTTCACGCCAAGGCTCTCGTCGAAGTACTTTGCTTCTACTTTACGCATACCGAAGTAAGTATCTACGGTATCCAGTACAGCCCCTGCGCTGTTCTTTACGGTCAGCTTGCCGTAGTACAGGTTCGGGTCGTCGAAATTCCAAAGCTTCGGGTTCTCTACGGTGATTGCTTCCATTGGGAGCCTGTTTTCCCCAGCTTTTACGGAAATCTTCTTAGCGCCTTTTACGGTTGATCCTGTCGGGACATCCTCATCCTTGGCAATATCATAAATCTTGCTGGTAAAATCATATTCTACCGTCAGTTCCTGATCTACGTCAGAGGTTACATCCAACGTATAAGTTACTGTAGAATTATCAACGTCGACTGCCGCCTCAGCGTTTCCTAAGTAGGTTGCGCTTCTAGCTTCCATCCCTACGGTCTGCCAGATCCCGCTGGTATGGGTATAGCCGCAAGGAGCGTTCCTGCCCTGCTTCCCAATTAACGCCGGATAGCTATCGTCGCCATAATTCCCTTTGTCTTCTACCCAAAGGGTTACGGTATTCACTTCACCGACATTCATCTGCTCTGTTACATCAAATTCAAACGCATTGTAACCGCCGATATGGGAGCCAACTTCTTCCCCGTTCACCCAGAGCTTGCACATCCAGTCTACCGCGCCGAACCTCAGGAAAATCTTCTTGCCAGCCCAGGACCCATCTACCATAACCTTCTTCTGATACCAAGCCTGGCCTTTATAGTTTTCATTCTGCACGCCGCTCAGAGAGGATTCCCAGCAGAACGGCACATTGATATAAGATTCGCTGATTTCTGCATCTGCTTCGAACCAGCCTTCGTCCTGTCCAACTTCCTTCTGGTCAAATGCAAAATTCCACCATCCGTTTAAGTTCACATAATCTGTCCTCCGCCAGTCTGGCCTTGGATGCTCCGCCCTGGCTTGCCCTGTCGTAGAGCCTGGCTCAACAATCACCTTGCCATTCCACTGGACATTGTTTGACTCTTCATAAGCCTTTAACTTATACACGCCTGTGCCAAGCTTAGGCAGGTTCAATTCCGCTTTCGTCCCAGTTACGGAAAGCACTTCTGCAACTGCAGGCGTCGGCAGGGAAGCACCGCTCAGCTTCACAACTTCAAATACGGTCTTGTCTGTAAAGTTCAAGCCTTCTGCCGTAACATGCCCGTCAAACGCTTCCTCGTCTTTCAGGTTTGCCTTAGAGGTATCAACCCCGGAAATGTAAAGCCCTGCATAATCTTCTGGCAGGAAATATGCTGTTTCCGGAACCCTGGTACGTGCCATCCCCTGGTCGTTGCTCCAGTCCAGGTATACATGGGAACCGCCTGCGTATTCAAAGTAATCCGCCTGGAAAGTATAATAAGTATCTGCTTCTAAATGTACCTTCTTTGTCGTCTGAAGGATATCCCAGGAATTTCCATCCCAATAATTGATAAGCCGCTCCCCGTTAATCCACAAACGGAACCCATTATCGGAATATCCATAGAATGTATAATCTCCCGTAACCGGTACTTTAATCCTGCCCGTCCAGCTTACGCCTGCGTTATCCGTCAGACCTGTCTGGGACGCTAGCTTCGCATCCATATCGTCTGGATAATTGATATCATAATCCACGCTGTTTGCCATCAGCCTGTCAAACGAAACATTTGTCCCGCTGCCCTTTGTGCTGTAGTAAGCGGCTGCAAGCCCTGGCATCGTATCAACCTGTGCCTCTCCTTCTGCCACAGTTTCCACGCCGTCTTCTACCGGAGCCTCGGTTTCTGCCGCTGGCTCTTTGGCTTCTTCAGACGGCGCTTTCTGCTCTTTGGAAGGAGCCTTGGCTTCTTCGGACGGCGCTTCGCCTTCTTGCGTCGGAACTTCTACGTCTTCTGACGGGGTTTCTACGTCTTCCAACGGGGTTTCTTCGTTTTCTGCTGGAACTTCAGCATCTTCGGATGGAAGCCCATCCTCTTCTTGCGGCAAAGCTTCATTCCCTTCGGATGGAAGTCCGCTGCTCTCCTGTTGGATTTCCGAAGCATACGCCGGAATCCCAGGAGCTGCGCTTGACACGGCCAGTGTAACTGCCAATGCCAGGCTGAGTAACTTTGCTCTTCGTTTCCTCATAGTTTTTCTCCTCCTTTTTGCTTTTTGATAAACCCACGACTGATTTACCATGCAATGTTTCCAAGGATAAGTATAGCACTCTGGAATTTCCTTATATTTACAATTTTTATCCCACTTTTTATAAATTATTGGCTATACCTATTACCAGGAGCAAAACGCTGGAAAACGGAATCATTCCTTACCAGAAAACGCATTGCGGCTCTCCCATTATGCCGTCAATATTCTTTCCCAGACAGCACCTTTTTACTGATTCCAAATGAAATGACGCCGCCTGCCGCCCAAACTACGCAGGCAATAAGCCCGATCATCCATAACTCTAAGCCTGCGGCCTGTTCGCTTATTTGCAGGAGCCATCCCTCCAGCCCACCCTGGCCTGGGAAGAATGCTTCTGCCGCCTTATCTAGCAGTAATGCGATGATAACGCAGGATGCAATAAGCCCGATTAACACAATCCTGCCCTTCTCCCCGCCATATTTCCACTGCACTGGAAGCATAATCCACTGGAAAAATAAAATAACAAGGAACACAGCGGCTGCCTGGAGCAAGACCTGCTCCGCATTTTCTGGCTGTATGGCAATACATGCACCGGTGGCTAACAGCCAGCCGCATAAGCCGCACACAAAAGAAAACAGGTATTTTTCCGCTGCGCATATCCCACTGTCCACAGGCATTGTCATCAGGAACGCATTGCACTTCTCATAATCATCAACAGAAACGGTATTCAACACGAGCATCCCGCATACCATTGTCACATACCCAATGATAAATGTATAATTTTCCTTCCCTTGTACGGTCAGCAGGAAGGAAGCAACGAATAAGATACCTATGACCAGCTTTTTGCTTTTCCATAATACCCTAAGATCTTTCATCAACAACCCTTTCATATCCGCTCTCCTTTTGAAACCATAAACATCAAGTCATCAATATTGCCTCTTTCTATGATAATGCCTGGATAATTCTCCTGGTAGAACTGACGCTGCTTCGTCAAAAGCTCATAGCCGAACGGCCGCCTGGCCTGGTAAATGACATGGCTTTTATCCAGATTTTGGTACTGTTCTTCACTAGCCTTTAAAACCGCGTAGTCCGATAAGATCACATCGGTATCCTCATGGAGCAGGATATCCCCATCCTGTATCACATACAAATCGTCACACAGCCCTTCCAAATCTGAGGAGATGTGGGAGCTGATTAAGATAGCTTTCCCTTCCTGCTCCATATAGCCGCGCATTTCGTCTAAGAGTTCTCCCCTGGTCACAGAATCCAGGCCTACCGTCGGCTCATCTAGAATAAGCAGCCTTGCATCGTAACTCATCGCAAGCAACAGCTTGAACTTCGCCTTCATCCCAGTGGAAAAATCCTTGAGCGGCTTCTCTAGAGGTAGCTGGTATGCCTGGCATTTCTCCAGGAACCTCTTTTGGCCGAACTTTTGGTACATCGCCTTCATGATTGCCGCAACATCCCGGATGTCCAGCACACCACTGAACGTGCTGTCTGCCAATACGACGCCAATCTCCTCCTTATCCTTGGGCTTGCACCTTGGCAGCTCCTTCCCAAAAATCTGGATCGCGCCCCCATCCGGCTTTACCAACCCCAGGATCGTCTTAAATACGGTACTCTTTCCCGCCCCGTTCGCACCGATCAGCCCGGTCACGCATCCTTCCTCTACCTTTAAAGAGCAGTCCAGTTTAAAATTTCCATATGTCTTTTGTACGTGTTCTAATCTTAGGATCATACGTTCCTCCTATCTACATCTACCATTTTATCGGATGACCGCAGGCAAGGCAGGCACGCGCCTACTCTTGCAGGAACAACTCAAACGCCGCCCGGATTTCTTCTGTTTCCATCCCACAGTTCCTTCCGGCACGGATCGCCTGTTCTAGCTTCTCCTCGACCTCTTTGCGCTGCTCCTCCTGTATCAGGTTCTTGTTATTCGGGGCAACAAAGCTTCCTTTGCCATGCACTGTGACGACAAAGCCCTCCTGCTCAAGGCAGTCGTATGCTTTTTTCACCGTCAACGCGCTGATTTTCAAATCCTTTGACAGAGAACGCACGGAAGGAAGCATGCTCTTCTCCTGTAGCTTGCCTGTGACAATCATGGATTTGATCTGCCCCACAATCTGTTCATAAATCGGTTCCATGGACGAATTACTGATCAAAATATGCATATTGGTTCCTCCTTGATAAACAGTATACAACAGTATATATCAGTTGTCAACTGTTTCTTTCTCTGAAACTCTGGGTAAATATGGGATTACCATAATCCCTGTCCCGTCCGGGATCACCGTAATCTGCCCGCAATCTGCCGTACAAAACACCATGCTCCCTACCTGCCGCATATGCAAAACAGCATCCTGCCCAGGATGGCCATATGGATTCTCTCTCCCGCAAGATATGGCCGATACCTTTGGGGAAAGGCGTTCTAGCAATTCCAGGCTATTCGATCCATCCGAGCCATGATGCGCCGCCTTATAAAAATCAACCGGGGAAACGCCTGCCTCGATCAGTTCCCGTTCCTGCTGGATCCCGATATCTCCGGTAAACAGCCCGGTGAACCCCTGGTATGAAACGGATATGGCCAAGGACGCCCCATTCCGGTCCGCCTTTTTTCGCCCATCCGTCTGCACCTGGGACACTTGGGCTTTTGGATACAAAACGGTAAACACGCAGCCTCCCGCGCCAAACTGCATGCCTGGCGCTACATACTGTATCCTGCACCCAGCTTTTTGCGCAAGCTGAAGCAGCCGACGGGATGCGTTATCCTGCGCCATCCCTTTTGCTACAATCAGATGTTCCACCCGGTATCCCTCTTCTAAGACCTCCTCCAGCCCGCTGATATGGTCTTGATCTGCATGGGAAACGACCCATCCCTTGATGGAACGGATCCCTTTTGCCTTTAGAAAAGGAAGGATCCGGTATTTCCCAACCTGCTTGACGTCGCTGCTCCCTCCATCTAGAAAGAAATGCCCTTCCCCTGGGGTCTGTATCAATATCCCATCCCCCTGGCCGACGTCTAGCATATGGATCGCAAAGCCCTTTTCCTCCCGCACAGACAGAAGCAGGAACACCGCAGCCGCTATCCCAGCTATCCCAAGCCCTTTTTTGCTGCGCACAAAGCCAGCGCCAGGCGCGCCGTCTCTTTGCCTGTTTCCTGCCTGCCAGAGAACGCAGAGCATAGCAAGCAACCATGCATAATACAGCATCACGAGCCATACAGGCGGCTTCCCAGTGATCCGTACCGCCCCTGGGAGAAGCAATGTTTTCTCGCAGATCCATTCCTGGAACGAGAGCAGCCACCCGGCTGGCATACATACGATTTTCCCAAGCGCCGGATGGAAGCATCCAACAAATGCGCCAAGGATGCCAAGGAACAAAAGCGCCCCCATAAACGGCAGTACGCAGCCATTTACGAGGATGCTGTAACAAGATACCTCATAATAAAAATAAAGCGACAAGGGCAGCGTAACAAGCTGGATACATCCGCTCACTGCCACAGTTTCCCTAAATACGCACGCCGTTTTTTGGATCCTGGACGTCCGAAAAAACCCCGTTTCGGTATGTAAGCCTTCGTGCTTTTTCCTTTCTTTCCTGTCCTGAAGCTGTTTCGCCGCCACAGCCACGCCTACCACCGCACTGTAGGAAAAAAGGAACCCTGCGTTGTCCAGCACATATGGGTTTTCCCATACCTGTACCCCCAGGCTAAGCCCCAAGGCAGTCAGGGAATCGTAGCTATAGCCGGATGCACGAGCCGACATAGACAGGACAAACATGCCAACTGCCCGCACGGTAGAAACCTCCATGCCAGACATACGCCCAAAGCTGTACACAATCCCCATAGATAGCAGGATCCCTGCCATCCTAGGACAACGAAGCCTTTGGAGCAGATGGAAGACGCCCATGCCAAACAACGATACATGAAGGCCCGAAATCGCAAGGATATGGGAAATACCCGCGTCATGGTACAGCGTTTTCCATTCCTTATCCAAAAGCGACCGATCGCCCAGACACATATTTGCCATAACGCCTGCCTGCCCCTGCTGCATACATGCTTGGTAAGCCATTTTCAGCTTCTGCCGGATCTTTGCCAGCAAAATTGCATATGCGTCCGTTTCCTCTGACAGGAGCGCTTCCTCGCTTGCGTACAGGCGCAGCCCAATATCCTTACTGTAGTAATACGTTTGTTCATTGAAATTCCCCTGATTGCGGGAAACCTGAAATGGTGTATACGTCCCGGAAGCCTGCAAGATATTCCCATGCTGGTAGCATCCGTAACTATAGATTAAGATCCCGTTGCCGGGATAAGATTTGCCGCCCGCAAATATACGGGTGTCCTTGAGATAGTAGATAAATTGCGTTCCCTCTTCTTCTGTACTGCCTTCCTTTTCTTCCATCCGGCAGATCCGCCCTTGCACAGTAATCCATCCTTCCTTGGCACAGGCTTCTTCTAGCCTGCTTCGTTCCTGCTGCGCCGTATCCGCATGGCCTGCCCCGGCATAAAAGCACATAAGGCATGCCACGGCCCGCAGCAGGATGGCGCGCAAGGCATATCCCTTACATTCCCTGCCAATCCCCACGCCAATCCCAAAAAGGAACAGCAGCCAAAGCCCGGCTACCCACCAGGCTTTTGTCCTGCCATAGAGGATCCCTGCCGTCAAGGACAGCGCCAGAGTGCACGCTGCACGTTTAGCCACCCGATCCCTCCTCTTGCGTTTCGTCTATAATTTCCTTTTCCCCTTCTTTGATCTGTTCTTCCTGGCTCTTCGCCGTCCCGTCCATATAGTCCAGGTTCCGCTCATATACGTCGCCTAGCTTGAATTTTTCCCGGTAAGACATGCTGTTATCCCCATTGACAAAAATCTGCACCTTATTGATATTCGGCAATTCTGCCAGGGAATTGACAATCGAATAAATCACCACAGGTTCTGAAATCTCATAATTCTGGTTTAGGAAGCCGTCGTTTAAATTGACAAAACACACGCCGTCTAGCACCGACACCCCTACCAGCTTCGTCCCTTCTGGGATGGCAGGACGGCCTTCCTTTCCATTCGGTCCTTTTAGAAGCTGTTCCATCACCAGCTTTTCCAGGGAAATATTGCTGCTGTAATGCACCTCCTGCACTTCCTGTACCAGCCCATTCCCTTCTTTGTTGGCGAAGTACAGCGTAATGCTCGCCGTCTGGATGGTATTGATCTGCTCCCCGGGATTCTCTATAAAGCTATCTGCCGTCATCAAGCCGATCAGCGTGCCATTGGCGTCTACCAGCGGCGCGTCCCCAACGTAAAAGGAAATGCATTCCACGCCTTTCACCTGGGTCAGCGTACGTACAACCGCCGCCCGGCACAAAACCTCCGTCACATTGTCCATTTCCCCATAAGCGCTGTTAAAGTACAGGTACAACTGGGCTTTCTCAAGCTTCCAGGATTTTAGCAGCACGCCGGATGGGATTGCCGTGCGCACTTCCGGATCTGGGGCGTCCCAAATCATCTTCCCCAACATCTCCTGGATCAGTTCCCTGTCGTTTTCTGCGCTTGGCTCGTATCCGATTGCTACAGTCTTTGTCAGATCCTTGTTCACATAGTAGATATGATAATCAAAGCTGTCTTCCTGCTCCTTTCCGCAGCCTGCCGCCTGCGCCAAGAAAAGCGCCGGCAGCAGGAATATTAAGAGCGTTATGATCTGTTTCCTCCGATTTCTCCTCATCCCATCCTCCTATCCCACGTACGTCAATGGGATGCGGACGGTAAAAATCGTCCCTTCCCCTTCTTTGCTATGCGCCTTTATCGCTCCACGGTGCATTAGGATCGCATTCCTGGTAATGGCAAGCCCAAGGCCCGTTCCCTTAATCTCCCTGGAATGCGATTTGTCTACGCGGAAAAACCGCTCGTAAATATGCTCCAGCGACTCTTCTGGGATCCCAATCCCGGAATCCTCCACACGCACAAAGAAATATTTGTGGTCTGCATTCAGCGATACATGGACCCATCCATCCTTCCGATTGTACTTGATGGCATTTTCCACAAGGTTCATCAACGCAAGGGACAGCTTGACTTCATCCACCTCCGCACTGACTGGCCGGAAGCTTTCAAGCACAAGCTCTATGCTCTGTTTTTCTGCAATTGGGCGTAGACGTTTCATAATCACTTCTAGCAGCTCATTGACATTTACGACAGAAATATTTAAGCTCCCCGAGGACTTGTCCAGCTTCACCAAGGACAGCAAGTCGTTGATAATCTTATTCTCCCGTTCGATCTCCTCTGCGATATCCCCCATAAATTCCTTGTACAGCTCCGCCGGGACGTCTTCCTGCCCCAGAAGGGAATCTGCCAGGACTTTCATGGAAGTCAAAGGGGTCTTCAGCTCATGTGACACGTTTGCCACAAATTCCTGCCTGGATTCGTCAATAACACGCAGCCTGCCCAGCATCTCATTGAACGCTTCTGATATCGCTTCCGTTTCCGTATAATCAGAAACCATCAGCTTCCCGGTATCGTCGCTCGCCTGTACTTCCTCGAACGATTTCGTCAGCTTCCCAAACGGGAGCACCAACAGGTTTGCGCAGGCAAACGCCGCTACAAGGACAAGGACTGCGCTTGCAATCTCAATGACAAGCGCGTTGTCCTTCAGGAAATCATAATTTACCATAATGCCATCCGTAGAAACGCTGACCAGCATGACGCCCTGGCTCTTCTCCTCTTCCTCGGCGCCCTTTAATGGGATTGCCAATTCAATGTAGCGGTTCTCGGAATCGTATTTCGTAATCTCTTCCCCACGGAAGCTGCGCACGACTTCTTCTGAGATAATCGTCTTGCCTGCGTCCAGCCCGTATGTATCCTTGACAATCTGGAACCCAGGGTTGACCAGCAGGATCCGCCCATCGTAAATATTCGATAGCTGCTCTAACTGGGTATTGATCACCTCTACCGAGGTATCCGAAATATAGTTGTATGTAACCACCTGGTTCCCCAAAAGCTTTGCCTGGCTCAACACATCAATGCTGCGGTTCGACACCGCCCTGCCCTCATAGCTGGCCAGTATGGCTACCCGCAGCACGACGCTTGGGACAATCCCAATCACCGCTATCAGCAAAAACAGGCGGAACCTTAAGCTGCGCAAAAATTTTAACTTCTTCATCACAATCCCCTGTTACCCTTGGTAGTAATAGCCCACGCCCCACTTCGTATGCACATACTTCGGTTCACTTGGGTTCTTCTCTATCTTCTCCCGAAGCCTTCTGACATGCACATCTACGGTACGCACATCCCCAGGGTACTCATATCCCCATACCAGGTTCAGAAGGTTCTCCCGGCTGTATACTTTGTTCGGGTTCAGCACCAACAGCTCTAGAAGGTCAAATTCCTTTGCCGTCACGTTGATCTCCTTGCCCAGGATAAAAAGCCTCCTGCTCTCACAGTCCAAACGCAAATCCCCATGTTCCACAACCTTTGGGTTTTCCTCCTTCGGCGGGTTCGGCGCCGTCCTGCGTATAATCGCCTTAATCCGCGCCTTCACTTCTAAAATATTAAACGGCTTGGTTATGTAATCGTCCGCCCCATATTCCAGGCCCAGGATTTTATCCATATCATCCCCTTTGGCAGTAAGCATTACAACTGGCACTGTAGAAAATTCCCGGATCTGCTGGCACACCTCAAACCCGTCCATCTTAGGCAGCATGACATCCAGCAAAATCAGATCGTACGCCTGCTCCTTCGCAAGCCTTAAGGCGTCTTCGCCGTCATAAGCGCAGTCCACCTCCATGCCATCCTGTTCCAAACTGAAACGAATCCCTTTTACAATTAATTTTTCGTCGTCCACTACAAGAATTTTCTTAGCCATATCTTCCTCCCGTAATACACCTGCTGCCGTCCTATCATCCATCTTACATTACTGTGACACTTTCACGCTGTCCTTCATCTTCGCGAAGACGCCTTCCTTGATGCCCGGTATTTTCATCAGATCCTCGATCTGTGCGAACCTGCCGTTCTCTTCCCGCCAGGCTACGATGCTCTTTGCCTTTGCTTCCCCAATCCCGGGAAGCCCCATCAATTCTGCTTCCGTCGCTATGTTCAGATCCACCCTGCCATCCTCGCTGGCTTCTCCCGCAGGCGCTTGCTGTGCAGCCGCCTCTTCGTGATCCATCACATAGATCATCTGGCCGTCGCTTAAAATACCTGCCTGGTTCAAGCCCTTTTCCTCTGCTGCTTCTGTCAGGCCGCCTGCAAGCTCTACCGCCTGGAAAATACGGCTGCCTGCTGGAAGGGCATACACGCCCGGATGCGCTACCGCGCCGCACACCTGTACATAGATCTGGGTTTCTTCCGACGGCAGGCCATCTTCCTGGCATTCCTCCCTGGGCGTTTCTTCTGGCAGTCCCTGCCTAGCCCCGTCCCCAATGAAGATTTTGTCATCTCCGCCTGTTTTACAGCCTGCCATAAGGCACAGCAATGCCGGCAGCATCATTTGTCCCACTATTCTCTTTTTCCATTTTCCCATCTTTTCCCACCTTTCTGAGCGCTGCGGCGGGAAAAGCCTTTTCCATAGATCCTCTTTTATTGTAACGAACTTTCCAGTTGATTACAAGGGCAATTTTAGGATTCCCATTTAAATAAGATAATCCCTGCGGCACAAACTGCCATCCCGATCAGCTTACGCCATTCGAACGGCTGCTTGTCTACCCCAAACATGCCAAAAAGCTCTATCAGATATGCCACAAGAAGCTGGGATACGACGATCAGCATCACAGACTGCGCCGGGCCTAACGCCGACATGCTCTTAATTACCGTATACGTGATAAACGCCCCGATCACGCCGCCTAACAGCATGTATTTGGGCTGTACCTCCAAAATCCCCGCAAAGCTTGCCCGATCGGTAAAAAACCAGGCTACAAGGCAGACTGCCAGCGCCGAGAACTGCACCCAGCTATTGCTGACCCACATGCTGGTTCCTTTCGTCACCTCCGTATTAAAGACGCCTTGCACGCTCATCAAAGCGCCAGATAAAAGGGCAATAAAAATTCCAACCATGATTTCCCTCCATTCCGATCCCGAAGTTGCCCTTCGGTGTATCATTGTCTTTTGGATAGGATAACCAAGATTGGATTTTTTATTCTTGCATTACAGATATGTGTCCAATACGCGCCTAAGCTTTTCCTCCATTTCATCGACATGTTCTTTCCCGATGACCAGAGGCGGCACGAAACGGAGCACATTGTTCCCCGCCGTTATGACGATCAGCCCCTGCTCCAAAGCTTTCTGGCTGATTTCTGCCGCTGGCACAAAAGATTCCAGCGCAAGGCCCTGCATCAGCCCAAGCCCTCTGCGCCCTACGATAAATGGGTACTCTTTTTCCAAGCGTGAAAGCCTCTCCTCTAAATAGACGGAGACCTCACGGACATGCGCAAGGATCCCTCTCGTTTCGAAGATATCCAGCACCTTGCTGACGGCGGCCCCAACCAATGGGTTCCCGCCATACGTCGTCCCATGATCCCCTGGCTTTAAAGAAGCCTGCGCCACCTTTTCCGTCGTCAGGAAGGCTCCCACTGGAACCCCGCATCCCAACGCCTTGGCGCACGCCATAATATCAGGCTTCACGCCATAGCCCTGCCATGCGAACATCTGCCCCGTCCTGCCCATGCCGCATTGGATCTCATCTAGGATCAACAAGACGCCACGTTCTTCACAAATGGACTTTACCCCCGTTAAAAAGGCCTGGCTGGCAGGATAGACGCCGCCTTCCCCTTGTATGGTTTCTAACAGGATCGCACAGGTCTTTTCGTTGACGAGCGTTTTTACGCTCTCAAGATCGTTATACGACGCAAACCTCACGATGCCAGGCAGCGGCTCAAACGCTTTCCGGTACTGTGCATTTCCAGTCACGGACAGCGCGCCTAAGCTACGCCCATGGAACGAATGCTCCATCGCAATGATCTCATGGTCTGTCCTGCCATCCTTTCCATAAGCGTATTTCTTCGCGGCTTTCAACGCCCCTTCTATGGCTTCCGTCCCGCTGTTGGTAAAAAACACACGGTCTAAGCCGGAAGCTTTGCAAAGCTTCCCTGCCGCTTCTGCCACTGGCTGGCTATAGTATAAATTCGAGGTATGCACCAGCTTATCCACCTGCTGCTTAAGCGCGTCGTTATATTCCCGATCGCCATACCCCAATGCCTGTACGGCGATCCCTGCCGCAAAATCCAGATATTGCTTCCCCTCGGTATCGTAGAGGTAAACGCCCTCCCCATGATCCAGCACAACGTGGTAGCGGTTATAAGTATGCAATATGTGGCTTTCGGCCTCTTCTATCCATCTCTTCCCTTCCATGTCCTCTCCTTACTTGTTAAACCGTTCTTCACCATCCCCCAGGATTGCAGTCCCAATCCCACGGTTCGTAAAGATTTCCAACAGCAGGCAATGTGGGATCCTGCCATCTAAGATATGCACCCTGGACACGCCGTTTTCTATCGCTTCGATGCAGTTATTCAGCTTTGGCAGCATCCCGCCCCCAATATTCCCCTTCCCGATCAACGCCTGGGCTTCCGAAACAGAAAGTTCCGAAATCAATGTGGATTTGTCTCCGGGATCTTTATATACGCCTTCGATATCCGTTAAAAACGCCAGCTTCTCCGCATTGACTGCCCGGGCAATCGCACATGCCGCGTCATCTGCATTGATGTTGTACGTTTCAAACCCATCGTCAAGGCCAACCGGGCACACAATCGGCAGGAAATCCTTCTCTAACAAGTCAAACAGCACCTTGGGGTTTACGGACTTGATTTCCCCGACAAAGCCAATATCCTGCCCATCGGAATACTTCTTGTCCACCCTTAAAAGGCCGCCGTCCTTGCCGCTAATGCCAATTGCATGGACGCCCAGCCCCTGCACCATCTGCACCAGGGATTTATTTACCCTGCCTAAGACCATTTCTGCGATTTCCATTGTGGCTTCGTCTGTTTTCCGCAGCCCATTGACAAATTCCGGCTCCATGCCGGACTTCTCCACCCATCTGCTGATCTCTTTGCCGCCTCCATGTACGATAATCGGCTTAAACCCAACCAGCTTCAACAGCGTCACGTCCTGGATCACGCTCCGCTTCAGTTCTTCATCCACCATTGCGCTCCCGCCGTACTTCACGACGATAATCTTGCGGTTGAACCGCTGGATATAAGGCAGCGCTTCAATCAATACCTCTGCTTTCTGCAAAATCCCTTGCATATTCTTCTCTTCCATCCCAGAACCCACTTCCCTTCGCTTATCTTCCATCTTTACCCATGCTTCCATACCGCTTAGGAACGGTAGTCCGCATTGATTTTTACATAATCATACGTCAGATCACAGCCCCATGCCGTCGCTTCTGCATTCCCCATCTTCATATCCACCAGCACGGTCACTTCTTCTTCCGACAGGATCCTCGTGGCGTCCTCTTCCTTGTAATCCGCCGCCTTGCCATCCTTGTAAATCAAGATCTTCCCAGAGTTACTCTGGAAATACAGTTCAATCCCTTCTGGGTCAAATTCGACCCCGGAGTAACCTAGGGCGCATAAAATCCTTCCCCAATTGGCGTCGTGGCCATAAATCGCCGCTTTCGTCAAGGATGAGCAGATGACTGCCTTTGCCAACGCCCTTGCATGCTTTTTCGTATCTGCATGGATGACAGCCGTTTCAAACAACGCTGTCGCTCCTTCCCCATCTCCTGCGATCTTCTTGGAAAGCGTGGTATTGACATAATGAAGCGCTTCTAAGAACTTCTGGTAATTCTCATCCTTCTGTGTCAGTTCGGGATTGCCTGCCATGCCATTTGCCAAAAGCAGCACCGTATCGTTGGTGGAGGTATCCCCATCTACAGACACCATATTATACGTGTCCTTCACATCCTCTTGCAGCGCCTCTTGCAGCAATTCCTTGGAAATAGCAAGATCTGTCGTCACAAACCCCAGCATCGTGCACATATTTGGATGGATCATGCCGGAGCCTTTGCACATGCCGCCTACGGTTACCATCTTGCCGCCTACCTCAAATGCTACCGCTACCTCTTTGGGCTTTGTATCTGTCGTCATGATCGCACATGCTGCTTCGTGCCCATTGCTGATTGTGCCGCTTAGCCCCAGAGCCATAGTTTCTACCCCTGCTGCAACCTTATCTATGGGTAGCTGCACCCCAATCACACCAGTAGACGCCACCAGTACTTGCCCGGCAGGGATATGCATTGCTTTTTCCACAGCTTCTGCGGTCCTTTTGCAGTATTCCATTCCTTCCGCTCCAGTACATGCATTGGCAATCCCTGCATTCACTACGACAGCCTGGACAGACGCTTCCTCCTCTATGATACGCTGATCCCACTTAACGGGCGCCGCCTTTACCACATTTGACGTAAACGTCCCCGCCGCTACTGCTGGGGCTTTACTGTAAATCATCGCCATATCCGCCCTGTCCTGGTATTTAATCCCCGCTGCTGTAGCTGCCGCCTGAAATCCTTTTGCCGCGGTAACACCGCCTGCTATAATATCCATCCTGCCACTTCCTTTCCTCTGCCGTCCAGCGCTTACTGGAACGTCGTAATATTCTCATCATTTAGTACAAAATCATAATAATTCAAATCTTCCCGAAACGCCCATCCCACACTCTTCCAAAAAGAGTTCCCGACTTCATTGCTCCGAAACGCAATCAGGCATACCTTATTAATCTGCTCCCTCTGCAGCGCTTTCATTGCAAAAACTGCCATCCGTTTCCCAATGCCGCGTTTCCGGCAGTCTTCCCTGACGCAGACATGGTAAAAGCATCCTCTCCTGCCGTCATGCCCGCACAGGATCGCCCCAATCACATCCCCATCTAACTCCGCTACTACACTGGTATAAGGGTTCCTGCGCAAAAAACGCTCCACCCCCTCCTTGGAATCATCTATGCTGCGGATCTGGAATCCCCGGATGGATTTCCACAATTGATATACTTTGGGGTAGTCCCCCGCCTCCATAATCCGGATATTGGCCTTGCCTGCCGCGTACTTTTCTTCTGTCTGCATATCTGCTCCTATCCTGTACGGCACGGCGATCCTTGCAGCCGTTTGGTACAGCCTGTCCTTTCATTTTATGCTTCCCATACATTACTCCCATTATGGGAAAACAGGTACAAGGCAAAGCCCTTCCTGCTCTGGGAAGCCGAACATCAGGTTCATATTCTGCACCGCCTGCCCTGCCGCGCCTTTTACCAAATTGTCAATCGCCCCCATCAAGATAATCCTTCCGGTACGCTTGTCAATCTGAAAACCGATATCTACAAAATTACTTCCTTCCACCCATTTTGTTTCCGGGCACACGCCGTCTTCCAGGATACGGATAAAATATTCCTTTCCATAATACTTCTGGTAAACCTCCCTTACCTGCGCCGCATCCGGGTACGCCACCCGGCCGCCTGGCCGCCACACTTCCTTTAGGGAGGCATACTCTGTCGCCAGGATCCCCCGGTTCATCGGAACCAAGTGGGGCGTGAAATTAATCGTCACTGGCTTTCCTGCCGCATAGCCAAGCTGTTCCTCAATTTCCGGCGTATGGCGGTGGCTTGCAACCCCATATGCCTTTATATTCTCGTTTACCTCACAAAACAGATTGGGAAGCTTCGCGCCCCTCCCTGCCCCGGACGTGCCGGACTTTGCATCTACAATTAAGGTATCTGGATCAATCAGCCCTTCCTTTACCAGCGGGTATGCGGTCAAAATCGAACACGTCGTATAACATCCCGGGTTCGCCACCAGCCTTGCCTGCTTTACCTGCTCCCGGTTGATTTCACATAAGCCGTATACCGCCTCGTCCAAAAACTGCGGGCTTTTATGATGGATCTGATACCATGCTTCGTACACGCCCACATCCTTCAGGCGGTAATCCGCACTTAAATCCACAACTTTGGTATGTTGAAGGATTTCTTCTGTCAGCACGCCTGCCAAAAACCCCTGCGGCGTCGCTGTAAAAATAACATCTACCTGCTTTGCCAATTCCGCGATATTGTCATCTAGGCAGCTATCCTCTACCAGTTGGAACATATTCCGGTACACCCTGGCGTACTTTTCCTCTATGTAACTCCTAGAACCATACCATTGGATCTCCACTTCCTTATGCCCCAGCAAAATCCGAACCAATTCCGCCCCAGCATATCCGGTGGCGCCAATAATCCCAGCTTTTACCATCCTTGCTTCCTCACTTTCCCATGCGTCCCATGTTGTCTTAAACATATTAATATATCTTTCTTCATTCGTAAAGCCCTTTTTTCTTTTTCTATGGACGCTTTTTCACAGTATGCGCTTTCCTAAGTGAAACAAAACAACTGCTTACGGTTTACTCCGTGACCAAGCGCATGTTTCCCCTTCTTCCCGTTGTAATGCATAATTATACATTTTTATGTTATAATATGCAACACAAATCCACATATATCAGATGTTTTTTAGCATTTTGTATGTTTCTATGCATGATTATAAAATTATTATGTATATTTTTTCACTTGCCTTTTCAGGCATTATATTGTATATTAAGAACCAAGGGACAACTGCTGTATCGCAGCTTTTACAATGAATACTTATGGAGGAATAAACATGAAAGAAAAAGTAATCTTAGCTTATTCTGGCGGGCTGGACACGACCGCCATCATCCCATGGCTGAAAGAAAATTATGATTATGACGTAATCTGCTGCTGCATTGACTGCGGGCAGGAAGAAGAGCTCGACGGGCTAGAAGAACGCGCCAAGCTGTCTGGCGCATCCAAACTGTACATTGAAGACATTACGGATGAATTTGCAGAAGAATACATCCT
This sequence comes from uncultured Eubacterium sp., assembly GCA_948470065.1. Classification (GTDB taxonomy): domain Bacteria; phylum Bacillota; class Clostridia; order Lachnospirales; family Lachnospiraceae; genus Petralouisia. The sequence continues at coordinate 70,788 of CAOKNO010000002.1, forward strand.
CCCCTGCGTCCAGGCCGGCGCCGTATATGAGAACAAATACCTGCTTGGTACGTCTATGGCGCGACCAGGTATTGCAAAACGCCTGGTGGAGATCGCGCGCAAGGAAGGCGCGACTGCTATCTGCCATGGCGCGACGGGAAAAGGGAACGACCAGATCCGTTTTGAGCTTGGCATTAAGGCGCTGGCTCCCGATCTGAAGATCATCGCCGCATGGCGGAGCGATAAATGGGACATGCAGTCCCGGGAAGAGGAAATCGCATACTGCAAAGCGCATAACATCGATCTCCCCTTCTCCGCAGACAGCAGCTACAGCCGTGACCGTAACTTATGGCATATCAGCCACGAAGGCCTGGAATTGGAAGATCCCTCCTGTGAGCCGAATTACGATCACCTGCTTGTATTAGGCGTATCCCCACAGAACGCGCCAGACGAAGAGGAAGCTGTCACCATGACGTTTGAAGCCGGCGTCCCAAAATCCATCAATGGCAAAGAAATGAAAGTTGCAGATATCATCCGCGAACTGAACCGCTTAGGCGGGAAACACGGCGTCGGCATTGTAGATATCGTTGAGAACCGTGTCGTCGGCATGAAATCCCGAGGCGTCTATGAAACGCCTGGCGGCACCATCTTGATGGAAGCACAGCAGCAATTGGAAGAGCTCGTACTTGACCGCGCTACCATGGACACCAAGAAGGATATGGGGAACCTTATGGCACAGATCGTATACGAGGGCAAGTGGTTCACCCCGTTGCGTGAAGCGGTACAGGCTTTCGTATCCTCCACACAGCAATACGTTACCGGGGAAGTAAAATTCAAGCTCTACAAAGGCAATATCATCAAGGCAGGCACTACCTCCCCTTATTCCTTGTACAGCGAATCCCTGGCAAGCTTTACCACAGGCGACTTATACGACCATCACGATGCAGAAGGCTTTATCACCTTATTCGGCCTCCCGCTGAAGGTACGCGCTATGAAATTAGCTGATCAGGAAGGCAAGGCGCCGAACCAGTAAGCTCCATCCTTACCATAAGGAAAAGGAACTGCCACAACAATGACGCATCCTTACAAGATATGGATAGAACCGGATGGATTCCGGTACATACGTTGTAGGAAGCAGCCATGTTATGGCAGTTCTTTTTTCTTTTCTCTCTTCTAATCCAATGAACCTGCAATAGGATGCCGTATGGCTACCCTTCCTGCTTGCTCGGATAGAAATGCTTCACACCCTTTGTCGTGTCTTTGGCATAAATCATCGTGCAGCTACGGATTTCCCCTGCTTCATCACGCAGGAATGCAATCGCAAGGTGCGGCTCTTTGGGCACAACGAAATTCTTCTTCTCTAACTCTTCATCCGAAATCGTTACATATTTGCCTTCCTTTAGCTTATACTTCCCACTGACGGCTGTGCCGTCCTCTAAGGTATCCTTAATCTTATAGGAGCCATAGAACAATCCGTCCTTCACCTTGAACTTCTGATCGGTATCCACTTCATCCCCTAAAGAAATCAACTGATGCCCCTTCCCATTCGGCGCGTCATTGCTCCATTCCCCGTCGTATACGTCTTTATAAAGCTTCCCTTCTTCGGTATGGCTGCTCGTATAATACCAGATCCCTTTGCCTTCCCGTTTCCCATCCACATAATCGCCATAATACCACTGGTCGCAGCTACAATCGGAAAATGTATAGAAGCCGATGCCTTTGCCCGTGCTCCCACCCTCTGGCAGATAGATATAGCTGCCGCTTTTCTCCGCCATTTCTGCCAATTTCTGCCCATTTTCGCTGTCTTGAAGCCGATCCAATGCTTCGGCGTCGTCCGCTTCAATGGCTGCTATGGCCTGCTCCATCGTTGCAATGTATCCTTTCATTTCTTCGGCCTTCTCATGCAATTCGTCTGCTGCCTGCTGTAGCGCCTCATCCTCTGGGGTCTGGGCCAGCGCCTGTTCCATGGCGTTTTGCGCCTCATCGTATTTTTCCTCTTCCATATAAGCGTTTGCCTGTGCCTGGTACTCCTCAGCCGCCTGTTTCGCCTCTGCCGCCCTTCTGGCTGCTTCTTCTGCCTCCCGTTTCGCCTTCTGCTCTTTCTGGTAATTTGTGATCGCGATTGCCAAAGCGCCTACAATCACTACAGCAATGATCCCTATGGTAACAAGCTTTGCATGTTTCTTCATATTTTGCCTCCGAATTTGCTTCCATTTTCTTACAACATGTCTTATTTTGCGCCAGGCTTCCGCAATTGGGCAATGATGCTTTCCTTCAACTCATACGCCATATCCTTTAGCCTGCGGCTTGCGGAAGAAGACGTCATTACGCTCCCAAGGAATTTCGATGCAATCTCATACTTTTTAAAATGAAACGCCATATAAGCGAGTAAGTAATCCACCGTACTCTGATCCATCCCGCACATAGGGAACATCTCCTGCGAGATCGCCTTGCTGAACCCTTCGAACGCCTGCTCATAAAATGCTTCCGCCTCCTTTAGGCATTGAAGCTTCGCCGCCTTCTCTTCGGGCTTGCCTTCCGGCATAGACGCAGCCTTTTCCCGAAGCAGCCATGCCAGGTTCAGGCAGGTATAAGCCTTCTCGCTTGCCTTCCCCCGCTTCACTACGGTATTGGCCAAGGCCAATTTATAACGGTCAATAGCCATATCATACGAATACGTCGCCGCAGCTTCCTCCTCTGTGGCAGCCGGATGGAACTGGGAACAGATCTGCTCACGGATAAACCGTCTTTGCACAGAGGTAATCTGGTCAAAAAAACGGTTTAACGCAGTATAACCGCATTGCGGGCAGGAAGTCGTATTGTATTTCAGCGTGTCGATAAATTGGAACCTGGGCCTTAAATCCTTGTCTGGCGACAGCCGCCTCACTCTTCCATTTTTTACCATCTTTGTCTTAAAAACATACTCGCACACATTACAGCGTACGGTCTTGTCCAAAAGAAATTCCTCCTCTGTGTGGACATTTTCTTCCATCTTGGTATTCCCTCCGTTTCTCCTGCCTGTATCTTTTTGTTCTTCTTCAAAGAGCTGCATGGATTCCACTGATTTCAAGCCAAATTTCTCCAACCCTGAAAACAAATTCATAAAACGCTCCTCCTCCGTATGAAGCTACTGCTGCGCCGGCAGTTTATAAGAGCTCTTCAAAGACACAATCCGGTTAAATACCAGACGCCCTTCCTTAGATTCCTTTGCATCGGCGCAGAAAAAACCTTGCCGCACAAACTGGAAACTGTCATATGGCTTAGCCTCTTTCAAAGCTGGCTCCACATAGCATCCCTTCAATACCGTAAGGGAATTGGGGTTTAAATTCAAGCTTCCGTCTTCTTTGTTGTACACGCCCTTTTCTTCATCGACAAGGTTCTCATAGAGCCGGATCTCGCATCCCTCTGCAAACGGCGCCGGAACCCAATGGATGGTCCCTTTCACTTTACGTCCGGTAAAACCGCTGCCTGCCTTAGTCTGTGGATCGTACGTTGCATGCACTTCCACGACCCTTCCGTCCCCATCCTTCACAAAGCTTTCGCATTTTACGAAATATGCATGCATCAGGCGTACCTCATTCCCAGGGAAAAGCCGGAAATATTTCTTCGGCGGTTCTTCCATAAAATCCTCCCGTTCAATATACAGTTCCCTGCAAAATGGGATCTTACGTGAACCCAGCGCTTCATTCTCAAGGTTATTGGCAGCGTCGAGGTATTCCACCTGGCCTTCTGGGTAATTGTCAATGACAAGCTTGATGGGATCTAAGACTGCCATCATCCGGGAACGCTTCAGCTTCAGATCCTCCCGGATACAATATTCCAACATGGCGTAATCCACTGAACTGTTCGCCTTTGAAACGCCGCAGAGCTCTACAAACCTCTGGATGGATTCCGGCGTAAAGCCCCTTCTGCGCAACGCCGCAATTGACACAAGCCTGGGATCGTCCCATCCATCTACAATCCCGTCTTCCACTAGTTTTTTGATGTAACGCTTCCCAGTGACCACATTGGTCAGGTACAGCTTGGCAAATTCAATCTGCTTCGGCGGATGCTCATATTCCAATTCCCGTACCACCCAGTCGTACAACGGCCTGTGGTCTTCAAACTCCAAGGTGCAGATGGAGTGGCTGATGCCTTCTATCGCATCTTCAATGGGATGCGCAAAGTCATACATTGGGTAAATGCACCACTTGTCCCCCGTATTGTGATGGCTCATATGCGCCACACGGTACAAGATGGGATCGCGCATATTGATGTTCGGGGACGCCATATCAATCCTGGCGCGCAGGACCTTTTCCCCATCCTGGTAAACGCCGTCCTTCATCTCCTCAAATAGCTTCAGGTTCTCCTCTATGCTGCGCCCGGCATTGGGATCCTCCCTGCCTGGCTCCGTCAAAGTACCGCGGTATTCCCGGATCTGCTCTGCGTTTAAATCCGATACGTATGCCTTCCCCTTTTTGATTAGCTTCACAGCCGCCTCATACATCTGCCCAAAATAATCAGATGCAAAAAACAGGCGATCCTCCCAGTCTGCCCCAAGCCATTTAATATCCTCTTTAATGGAATCCACAAATTCTGTTTTCTCCTTCGTAGGGTTCGTATCGTCAAAACGCATATTGAACTTCCCATGGTACTCCTGCGCCAAACCATAATTCAATAAAACCGACTTTGCATGGCCAATATGGAGATATCCGTTCGGCTCCGGTGGGAAACGTGTCCGCACCGTCTCGCAATGCCCCTCCTTCAAATCTTCGTCAATGATCTGCTCAATAAAATTCCTGGAAACTGATTCTTCCATTTGTATTCCTCCATATCTTCATTTTTATCCTCGCCTAACATGCTGATGGGTAAACAGATGATCCTGGCAATACTCATAATTACCGTCACATTTGGAACAGAAACGAAATTCCAACCCTTCCCCATCCTCTTCTGTCCGCCCACAGATGGCGCATTTGTGCTTCACAACTTGGCTGGAATGCCGCACCTGCTGGCGGAACGCTTGCTTCCTGCGTATTTCCTTCGGAGATACCTGCCTGTAATTCCTGGTCCCAAAGTAAAAAATAAAGAAATTCAACAGGGAAGAAAGAATTGCCACCCTGCCCGGCAGCCCCATAACCAGGAACATATATCCCATCCAGACCGCATCCAAAATCCCCAGCCATTTTACCTTGATTGGAATCAGGAAATACAGACGGAACTCCACATTTGGGTAAAGCACAGCAAACAGCAGGAATAAGGACATGGTGATATATTCCGTGCTGAAATAATACCCAATCATGTTTACCTGGATCCCACCTGTTACAAGAAAGTAAACCGCATACAGTAGAAACGCCCCTAGGATGGAACTGCAAATCCCACCCAATAGATACACGTTATAACGGAACGTCCCAATTGTCCGTTCGATGGACGTCCCGATAAAGTAATAACAGGACAAGAAAAAAATCAAAAAAATAAGGTTTACGCTGGGCGGGATTAAAATCCAGGAAACAATCCTCCACACCTGCCCATGAAGGATAAACATGGGTTCCAGCGTAAGAAGACGTTGCACTTCTGGCATCGTATACTGGATGATAAAACCGACAACCCACGCCCCCAGCAGCCAAAAAGTCAGGTTTGAAATTGCATATTTACCAAATTTCCGTTCCATTTTATTTAGAAAACCCATAATACACCTCATTTTCCTTTGATAGGTAACATTATAGGTTTTCCACCTTCGTTTGTCAACGACAGGCAGGGCAGTTTCATAAAAATTTTAGAGTTCCGCTACTGTTCCCCGCCTGCCCTTGCGCCAGCGTCCTGTCACATCCCATCCGTCATGCCAGATTCTGATTCCTCATGGAACGGGATCGTCTCCAGCATGTCTTCCGGCTGCTCTTCTGGCATATATCCTTCCATATTATCTGGATTCTGTTCCCATGGCATACGTCCTGGCATATCTAGGTTCTGTTCCCATGGCATACGTCCTGGCATATCCAGATTCTGTTCCTGGTTCCTGGGCTGCTGGCTGATTGGGATACAAAGTTCATCCCCAATCTGCAAATTGTATACGTTTACAAAAGGGTTTGCAAACAGAAGCTGCCCGACGCTGACATGGTACCGTTTCCCAAGCTGGTACAACGTATCCCCCTTTTCAATCACATGCACTAGCCCTCTGCAGGGACCGCCGTTAAAAATAGGCCCGATTGGGATTGGTATGATTTTTGCCATAATTCTTCCTCCATACAGGTTTCTATCTCTTCCCTACTATTATATTCCTGCTGCAAATTTCTGTGTCCTTGCAAAACGCATCCATTCCTCCCTTACCAGGCTGGATGCGTTCTAACCTCCGGTTCCTTGCATATACTAGATACAACAGTAAAAAGTCATATTTCACGAAAAGCATCCAGGCCTCTTCCCCATATTTCTAAATATTTTATAAAAAGAAAAAAAACAATTGTCTTTTGTAACTTCCTGTCGTATAATAAGCGGTGTTCGATTTCAGGACACTATTTTAAATAAGAAGAAACAGTCAATTTTTACCACTAAAATCCGGATTGGCTGACAAGATATAGTTTCTAACGATTTTTGAAGGGTGGAAATGATATGGAAACACATTCGTTACAGAAGCTGGGCATTGACATCGGCTCAACTACAGTGAAAATTGCAATCTTAGACAGTCAGAACAAGCTGCTCTTTGCAGATTATGAAAGGCATTTTGCGAATATCCAGGAAACCTTGGCCGACCTGCTTGCCAAAGCGAAAGACGCCCTTGGAAATGTCCGGCTCTCCCCAGTGATTACAGGCTCTGGCGGGCTTACGTTGGCGAAACACCTGGACATCCCTTTTGTACAGGAAGTGATCTCCGTATCCACCGCACTGTCAGATTATGCGCCGCAGACGGACGTTGCGATTGAGCTTGGCGGCGAGGATGCAAAGATCATTTACTTTGAAGGCGGGAATGTAGAACAGCGTATGAACGGCATCTGTGCAGGCGGGACCGGCTCGTTTATCGATCAGATGGCGTCCCTCTTACAGACAGACGCCGCCGGGCTAAATACATATGCAAAAGAATACCAGGCAATCTATCCGATTGCCGCACGCTGCGGCGTATTTGCCAAATCAGATATCCAGCCTCTGATCAACGAAGGTGCATCCAAGGAGGATTTGGCTGCCTCTATCTTCCAGGCTGTCGTAAACCAGACCATTTCCGGACTGGCATGCGGCAAGCCAATCCGTGGGCATGTAGCGTTTTTAGGAGGCCCGCTTCATTTCCTTCCAGAACTGAAGGCAGCCTTTATCCGCACGCTGCACCTAGACGATTCCCACATCATTGCACCCGAACACTCCCATCTGTTCGCAGCCGTCGGCTCTGCATTAAACTGCAAGCCAGAAACTGCCACGGACTTGAACCAGCTCCTTTTAAAGCTTTCTTCTGATATCCATATGGAATTTGAAGTCGAGCGCATGGAGCCTTTATTCGCCTCCCCCAAAGACTACCAGGCGTTCCAGAAACGACATGGCAGATACCATGTAAAAACTGCCTATCTGTCCACCTACCACGGCAACTGCTACCTTGGCATTGACGCAGGATCTACGACGACGAAGGTGGCTTTGGTCGGGGAAGACGGCTCCTTGCTCTATTCCTTTTACAGCAGCAACAACGGGAACCCGCTGGCAACCGCTACTTCGGCAATCCAGGAAATCTATTCCCTGCTGCCAAAAGAGGCCAAGATCGTACATTCCTGTTCCACTGGGTATGGGGAAGCTTTGCTGAAATCCGCCTTCCTGTTAGACGAAGGGGAGGTAGAAACCGTCGCCCACTACTATGCGGCCGCATTTTTCAACCCTGACGTGGACTGCATCCTAGACATTGGCGGGCAGGATATGAAATGTATTAAAATCAAGAACCAGACCGTAGACAGCGTACAGTTGAACGAAGCCTGCTCTTCCGGCTGCGGCTCCTTTATCGAAACCTTTGCCAAATCCTTAAATTATTCCGTAGAGGATTTTGCACAAGCTGCCCTCTTTGCCGAGCATCCCATCGACCTTGGGACACGCTGTACCGTATTTATGAATTCCAAGGTAAAACAGGCGCAGAAGGAAGGGGCTGAAGTATCTGACATTTCTGCCGGGCTGGCTTATTCTGTGATCAAAAACGCTTTATTTAAGGTAATCAAGGTATCGGACGCCAAAGACCTTGGGAAACATATCGTCGTGCAGGGCGGGACGTTCTACAATGACGCCGTGCTGCGCAGCTTTGAAAAAATATCCGGATGCGAAGCTGTACGCCCGGATATTGCCGGGATTATGGGGGCGTTCGGCGCAGCCTTGATCGCCCGGGAACGCTATGGGGAAAACCCTTCTACCCAGATGTTATCCCTCGAGGAAATTGAACGCTTAGAAGTAGATACAAAATTGACGCGCTGCCAAGGCTGTACGAACCACTGTCTTTTGACCATCAACCAGTTTTCCGGCAACCGCCGTTTTATCACTGGAAACCGCTGTGAAAAGGGGCTTGGGAAAGAAAAGAACAAGGAACAGATCCCGAACCTGTTCGCCTACAAGAACCACAGGATATTTGATTATGAACCCCTTCCCAAAGAAAAGGCAATCCGGGGCGCTATCGGGATCCCAAGGGTTTTGAATTTCTATGAGAACTACCCCTTCTGGGCTGTATTTTTCAAAACACTGAAGTTCCATACCCTGCTTTCGCCACAGTCCACGCGCAAAATTTACGAAATGGGCATAGAATCTATCCCCAGCGAATCCGAGTGCTATCCGGCCAAGCTGGCGCATGGGCATATTTCCTGGCTGATCCGGCATAAGGCAGACGTTATTTTCTACCCGTGCATCCCTTATGAACGCAATGAATTTCCGGATTCCAACAACCATTACAACTGCCCGATCGTCACTTCTTATGCGGAAAACATTAAGAACAATGTGGATGAGATCACGTCCGGAAGCGTGCGCTTTTTAAACCCGTTTTTATCCTTCGCTTCCAAAGAAGATCTTGCCAAGCAGCTAAAGCTGGTCTTTTTACAGGAATTTTCCATTGCCCCGGAAGAAACCCAGGCCGCTGTAGACGCTGGATGGAAAGAGCTTGCCGCTGCGCGTGAAGATATCCGCCGCAAGGGTGAGGAAACCTTACAATATATGGAAGAAACAGGGCGCAGGGGCATCGTCCTTGCCGGACGCCCCTACCATATCGATCCGGAAATCAACCATGGCATCCCAGAACTAATCAATTCCTATGGGATTGCCGTGCTGACCGAGGACTCCGTTTCCCATTTACAGGAAGTGGAACGCCCGCTGCTTGTAATGGATCAATGGATGTACCATTCAAGGCTGTATGGCGCCGCCAATTTTGTGAAAACAAGGGACGACCTGGATTTTATCCAGTTAAATTCCTTCGGCTGTGGGTTAGACGCTGTCACAACAGACCAGGCCAACGACATTTTGACAAAGTCTGGAAAAATTTACACTTGCTTAAAGATCGATGAAGTAAATAACTTAGGGGCTGCCCGCATCCGGATCCGTTCCCTTCTGTCCGCGCTCCGTGTCAAGGAAAAGCAAACGTCCTGCCGCACCATCCAGCCCTCAGACTTTAAACGGGTAGTGTTCACGGAAGAAATGCGAAAGGATTATACCATCCTCTGCCCTCAGATGTCCCCCATACACTTTGAGCTGCTGCAGCCCGCGTTCGAATCCGCAGGCTACCATATGGAGGTTTTAAAAAACAACGGCAAATCCACCGTGGATATAGGGCTGAAATACGTCAACAACGACGCCTGTTACCCATCCCTTATCGTGGTGGGGCAGATTATGGACGCCATCCTTTCTGGGAACTACGACCTTAGCAAAACAGCAGTCGTGATTACGCAGACGGGCGGCGGGTGCCGCGCTTCCAATTACATTGGGTTTATCCGCCGTGCCTTAGAAAAAGCAGGATATCCAGATATCCCTGTGATTTCTGTAAATTTAAGCGGCTTAGAATCCAACCCAGGCTTCCATTTCACGCCTGCTTTGATCCAGAAGGGGCTGTACGCCTTGATTTTCGGCGATATCTTTATGCGATGCCTCTACCGTACCAGGCCTTATGAAAAAATCCCAGGTACGGCAAACGCGTTGCACGAAACCTGGAAACAAACCTGCATCGCCTTCCTTTCTTCCAAAGGCGTATGCTCCCACCGTAAATTCAAACAACACTGCCGCGCGATAATCCGCGACTTCGACCAGCTCCCTATGACAGGGCAAGCCAAGCCAAAGGTAGGCGTCGTAGGGGAAATCCTGGTCAAATTCCTGCCAGCAGCCAACAATTACCTAGTCGATCTGCTAGAAGCAGAAGGCGCCGAAGCCGTTGTCCCAGATTTGACCGACTTTTTGCTCTACTGCTTCTACAACCAGAACTTCCGCGCAGGGCATCTCGGGCTTGCAAAGTCCAAAGCCAGGATTGCCAACATGGGCATCCGCTTTTTGGAATGGCTGCGGAGCGCCGCGCGCAAGGAATTTGAACGGAGCCGCCATTTCCATCCGCCCGCCAGGATAGAAGCTTTGGCAGGCTACGCTTCCCCCATCGTCTCTATCGGCAACCAGACCGGGGAAGGATGGTTTTTAACTGGGGAAATGTTAGAACTGATCCACTCTGGCACAAACAATATCGTATGCGCCCAGCCATTTGGCTGCCTGCCCAACCACGTCGTAGGCAAAGGGGTCATCAAAAAAATCCGCCATCTCTATCCATTGTCTAATATTGTGGCGATTGATTATGATCCTGGCGCTTCCGAAGTCAACCAGCTCAACCGGATTAAGCTGATGCTGTCTACCGCACAGAAAAATTTAACAAAACCGATAAAAGTGTGAAGGTATTCCAACTCCTGCCTCGTTATAAATGGATAGACAAGATACGAACAAAGGAGGCACATATATGAAACGGAACAAATTTGGGATTATTTTCCTTGGGATTACCTTACTTACCACCATAACCTGTACTGGCATAATCCTTGCCACAGGCATCCAGAAGGCGGCAAAAACCGCCGGCAACCTCCCGCAGCGCAAGGATTACCCAGAACCGCATAGGCTAGAGAAAACGGAATTGGAAGGCTTTTCTTCCTTTTCCCTGAACCTGGCTTATGCAGAGATCTCCATCCTACCATCGGATGGGTTCTATCTGGAATACTGCTTAGACGGCGCCTGCAAAGAACCGCAATACAGTACGTCAAACAATACCTTTACCTTCCAGGAGGGAAGGATCCAGAACCAGTTCCAGATATCTTTGGACTTTTTCCCCGCCTATTCCAGCAAAGAACCGTTTTACCTGAACCTCTACGTACCCAAAGAACAGTATTTCGACTTTGCCAGCTTATATTCGGAAAGCGGGAGTACGAAAATTACCGATCTTTCCGCAAAAAAAGCGGAAATAACCAGCGATTATGGCAACTTAAATCTGGAAAGCTTCCAAGGAGATTCCCTCGCCATTTCTTCTGATTCCGGGAATGTGACGCTTGGTACGGCGGAATGTGGGACATTCCAGGCTGATCTGGCATATGGAGATCTCGAAGCAGGCTCTCTATCGGCTTCCAAACAGGCACAGCTTACGTTAGAATCCGGGAACCTTGACGTTTCAGAATTGGCAACAGAAGAGTTCTCCCTGATCAACAATTATGGCAACTGCACCATCCAAACGTTCCAGGCTAAGAAATGCGATATGGAGCTTGAATCTGGGAATTTAAAACTACAGGATACCGATGTAGAAGAAGCAGACGTCCAGATATTGTACGGAAATGCAGATCTCACCTTATCACACCCCTTCTCTGAATATAACTTCGATCTAACGGCAGAATATGGGACGGTAACGCTCGATCGAAAAAAAATCCCGGCGGACGAAGACGGGAATACGATATATACGCATAAAAACCAAACGAACAAACGAAATCTACGGATCTTTAACGAGAGCGGGTTCATCGAACTCTCCCCGCCAGCGCCCTAAATATCAAAATAGCGGCTCCCAATCATCAGATCCTCCGCCAAAAGGTCTGCGAAACATGCCACTGTTTTTTTCTTCTCCTCCCAGTAGTTCCTTGCACGCTCAGATACCATGGGATTTGGCTCTTCCTTGTTGGAGTTCTCCATAATATGGAAATAGGCTTTGGCATAGCTGTCGGCATGGACATTCCCCATTGCCATACAATCCCATACGATCCCCATTGCCCCTTCTTCATCCAACAGATCCGCTTCTAGCAGAAACGTCAGTTCTAGGCCGATATCTGGTTTCTTTAACAGCGACTTATTGGAATGGACATAGATAAGGCGTTCCACCTTCCAGATAAAGCCCGGATCCATCTGGCGCGCAGCGGCATAGGCGTGGAATGCCTTCCCGCTGCGCACGGCATGGCTCTTATTATTTTGATCGGTATAGCCAATATCATGGAAAATTGCAGCCGTATACAACGCTTCCCGATCTACGTGTTCCATCCCTTCCGCTAACCGCATACACCAGTGCAGCACACGGATGGAATGCTGGAAGCGGGAGCGGAACGGATGCAAGGGGTTGGGCGAAGCCAGCCCATGATGCTCTGTCAGGTATTCTTTGACGTATGTAAGGTACTCCATATATCTTTCTTCCATATTATCCCATCTCCTTTCCCATCCATCCACTCCCATCATGGATTTCTTCTACTGCGCACTCTTCGCTCTCTAAGCGGCGCAGCATTGCAATTTCCTCTTGGTATCCTGCAAGATCGTTCGGCGTTTCCAGATAAAAGGGCAGATCCTTTAGCTTTGGATGGCGGACAATTGCTGCAAAAGCCTCTAGCCCAAGCTTCCCTTTCCCGATCTTCTCATGGCGGTCCTTATGGCTTGCAAGCCCATACATACTGTCGTTTAAATGGATGGCTTTTAACCGCCCAAGCCCGATTACCGCGTCAAACTGTCCTAGCACCTCGTCTAGCCTTCCTGCAATATCGTAACCGCTGTCGTACACATGGCAGGTATCCAGGCAGACGCCAATCCGGCCCGCATCCGCCACCCTGCCGATGATACTGGCAAGCTCCTCAAAGTCCCGTCCCATCTCGCTCCCTTTGCCTGCCATGGTTTCAAGAAGGATTACCGTAGGGTATCCCTGCTCCTGTATTTTGTCAAGCATTGCAGCAATCAGCCCGATCCCCGTTTCCACACCTTGTTTTACGTGGCTGCCTGGATGGAAATTGTACATGGCGTCGGGGATATGGCTCAGCCTGCTTAAATCGTCGCACATGGTATCGTAGGCAAATTCACGCAGCGCAGCGTCCTTTGCACAGACGTTTAACGTATACGGCGCATGTGCCAGGATCTTTGCAATCCCATGCTCCTTTGCAAATTCCAGGTATGCGGCAACATCCTCTAAATCTAGCTTCTTCGCCTTTGCGCCCCTTGGGTTCCTGGTAAAAAACTGGAACGTATCCGCGCCTATCTCTACTGCCTGCTTCGCCATAGCTAGATACCCTTTTGCCGAAGATAAATGGCATCCAATCCGCAACATAGCGCAACCTCCTTCCATAATACGCGTTCCTCCGTTACCACCGCATCCATTGGGACGTCGTGCTCCCCCACCGGAAGCCCTTGTGCAAGCTGTATGCCATAGCAGGCTCCGACTTTCAGGCAGCGGGGAAAACGGGCAAAATAGCGGTCGTAGTACCCTCCGCCGTACCCCATGCGGCTGCCATCCTTGCCAAAGGCTATCCCGGGCGTCAGGACGAGCGGCTCCTGTTCCTGCAAAAGAAGCCCCCCGGCAGGTTCCATAACATGGAACCTGCCTTCCTGGAACCCTTCTTCCACAGACGCTACCTGGAAGAACTCCATCTCCTGCCCGTCTGTTTTGGGGAACGCAGCTTTTTTCCCAAGCTTTAACGCCCGTCTGGCCAACGGCAGCAGGTCCGTCTCATTCCCAATGGGATAATAAAAATAGATGGTCTCCGCCTCCTGGAACAAAGGCAGCGACTCTATCCTGCGGCAGACCCTGACGGATCTTTCGCTGGCTTCTTCTGGCAGGAGCGCATTGCGCATTTCCTGGAACCTTTTGCGGATCTGGGCTTTTGGGATCTGACTGCTAATTTGCCTTTTGGTTCCCATATTTTTCCCCTAAGTTCTCCGTCGTCCCATCTGGGTTCACCACGTCAATCTGATCAAGCTGGGCGCGCAGGTTCCTGCGGATAATTGCAATATACTCCTTCCGCAGTAAATCCTGCTCTTTCTTCTCTTCCTCCGTCAATCCCTCTGCTTTTGACTTCCTAGCTAACACATTGATCCGATCTATCTTCGCTTGTTCCATCCCGCCCTCCTTCTTTAATTGATTGTTTTCTCAATAAAGTCCGCAATATAAAAATCCTCATCGTACCGTTCCATAAACAGCGTCCCTACAAACCTGCCTTCAAAAATCCGGTGCAGGACGCCCACGTCTTCCCCATTCGCAATAATCATATCCGCACCAGAGAGCGTTGCGATCTTTGCCGCGGTAAGCTTTGTCTCCATGCCCCCAGTCCCTACGTCGCTTCCGGTCGTCCCCTTAGCCATTGCGGCCAGGCGTTCGTCCAAAGCGTCCGCTACTTCGATCAGCTTTGCATTGGGATCCTTATGGGGATCGTCCGTAAAGAGCCCGTCAATATCCGACAGCAGCACCAGAAGATCCGCGCCCACCAGGGAAGCCACCAGCGCCGACAGCGTATCGTTATCGCCAAACTGCATTTCATACGTAGACACCGTGTCATTTTCATTTACAACCGGGATAATTCCCATACGGAACAATTCTTCAAACGTATTCTGGGCATTCTTACGCGCGACATTGTCCTGCATCGTGCCTTTCGTCATCAGGATCTGCCCCGCCGTCTGGTGGTACTCCGAAAACATCTTCTGGTACGTCATCATCAGCCTGGCCTGCCCGACCGCGGCGCATGCCTGCTTTGTGGAAATGCTAGACGGCCGTTCCTCAAGCCCGATGGCGTTGCGCCCAACCGCGATTGCGCCGGAGCTTACCAGGCAGACGTCCATGCCCCTGTTCCTGATATCGCACAGTTCCCGCACCAGGCGTTCTACCTTCCCTAAGTTCAGCCTTCCGGTGGCTTCATAGTGCAGCGCCGCCGATCCAATTTTTACGACCACACGCTTTTTCTTTGCAAAACGTTCTCTTTTACTAACGGTATCCATTATTCCCGGTTTCCTTTCCATCCATCTGTCATTTTAGCATTCGGGTAAATCTGTTCCATCCGTTCGTCAGGAAATTCCTGGTCAATCCAGACTTCAATATTATTTTCTGGCGGGATATTCCTTGCACGTTCTCCATGCCGCGCAAGAGCCGCTGCTGAAACCGTGACGTCCCACGCCATAAAGACAAGGATCAGATACGTCAGGATTTTCCCGAACCGTTTCGGTATCTTCTCAATGTACCTTGACGTCAAAGGATACAGCCGCTTCATCCATACCCATGCCGCAATCCCCCAGAAAAAGCAGAATAAAAGATTGATCCTGCCCCCTAAGTTAAATGGTATTTTGCTGTAATCCCAAAACACCGTTCCAAATGCAAGTTCTGTAAAGACGCTGCAGATATATTCATACGCACCGCCTAACAGCATCCCTGCTAAGAAAATATGGCGGTCTTCCCGGTTCCGGTAGCGGTACAGTACGATCGTTGCCCCGGCAATCCCAATCCCCCAGACTAGGCTGAACGGGCCATAGACCACGCTGCTCCTGCTCATCCACCTGCCCATAGAAAAACGGCAGAATATCGTTTCTACAATATCTCCCAAACATGCGCCCCAGAAAAAAATCCATACGATCTTATGGAAGCTGCATCCATAGGCAAATACAGAATCTTTACAAAGCAGCGCCTCTTTCTCTTCCTCTGTTTCCGCCTCTTTCTTCTTAAGCCCTGGGAACGCCCGGCTCATCCTTCTATGTACCAGCCGCACAATCACGGCCTGTAAGGACTGCGACGCCTGGTTCAGCCCTTCTGCAATATCCGCCATCGCCTGGTTCTGCTGCTTCATTTTCAACAACGCTGTTACCGTCATAAAAACATCAACCGCCAATACCGCGCACATTGCAAGCAGGGCGATCGTTCCTGGCAAATATGGGATCTTCTGTAGGATAATCCGTAAGAGCGGATTTACTGCTTCGATCACGAAAAACCCCAGGACGCCCCACGCCGCCGAAGACGCAAGGCAGATATAATCCCCTGCATGGAAGCGTTCCTTTGAATAATCCCATAATTTCAAGTGGAATGCATGTTCCAAAATCAGCCCTGTCAGAAGTTCCGTTACTGCTCCGACAATCATACAGCCCAGGAATAAATAGAGCCATTCCCCACGCAAAGAATCCATGAAAATGGACATAAAGACCGTCGACACCCCGTAGACTGGGCACAAAACCCCGTTTAAGAAGCCTCGGTTTACAAATTCCTTGCGCCCAACTGCCGCATAGATCACCTCCAGGCACCATCCCAGGAAACTATAGAAAAAGAATATCCAAGCCAAATCATAACTAGTATACATCATAATTTTTCCTCACTGTTATCATTTATTCTAACAAATCGCAATTTTTTGTCAAGGATTTCTTTCCTTCCGCCGCCACTTGTGTTACGATAAAAAGAACATTTGGACGGACGCCTGGGATACCCTAGAACGGATCCCCCGCCAAATCTGATTATCTACAAAAAGAGGTACGATCCATGAACTACGATTTAACAGAAGGAAACATACTGAAAAAACTGCTGAAGTTCGCATTCCCGATTATGATAGGGAATATGCTCCAGCAGTTCTATAATGTAGCGGACACGCTGATTGTCGGCCGGTATTTAGGGCAGCGTCCGCTGGCGGCGGTCGGCGCTTCCTACAGCCTTATGGTCTTTCTCACTTCCATCCTCTTAGGGCTGTGTATGGGCAGCGGCGCTTTCTTTTCCATGCAATTTGGCAGTAAAGATTTAAAGCGGCTGAAAAACGGCTTATTTTTGTCTTTTGTGGCAATTGGAAGCGTCGCCTTATTGTTAAACGCGATCGCTTACGCTTTCTTGGATGGGATCCTTGTGTTTTTGCGCGTGCCAGAAGAGGTCGCCCCTTTGATGGAAGAATACCTGCTCTGGATATTCGCCGGGATTTTTGCCGTCTTCCTCTATAATTTTGCCGCAAACCTGCTGCGCGCCATCGGAAATTCCATTGTGCCGCTCTATTTCCTCGGGGCTTGCGCCCTGATGAATATCGCCCTGGATCTGCTGTTTATCCGTGTATTCCAATGGGGGGTGGGCGGAGCCGCAATCGCAACGGTACTCTCCCAGTACTTAGCTGGCGTCGGCATCTTGTGCTATCTATCGCGGCGGTATCCACAGCTTCGCATCAAGCGGCAAGACTGCCGCCTAGATAAGCAGATCTTAAAAGAACTTACCGGGCTGTCTGCACTGACCTGCTTACAGCAGTCTGTGATGAATTTCGGCATCCTGCTGGTACAAGGGCTTGTAAACAGCTTTGGGACAGTCGTAATGGCTGCGTTCGCGGCAGCCGTAAAAATTGATTCCTTCGCCTATGCCCCCGTGCAAGATTTCGGCAATGCATTCTCTACCTTTGTAGCGCAGAATTATGGGGCTGGGAAAAAAGAACGGATCCAAAAAGGGATGAAAGACGCTGTACTGGCCGCGCTGCTGTTTTGCCTGATAGTCTCCGCCCTGGTACTGTTTTTCGCCGAAGGGCTGATGGCGGCATTCTTAGAACCTGGCAGCACAGAAGCTGTTTCCATCGGGGCAGGCTACCTCCGCCTAGAAGGGGCGTTCTACTTTGGGATCGGGCTTCTATTCCTGTTCTACGGCTATTTCCGCGCCATCTATCGGCCAGGAATCTCCGTTGTGCTGACCGTGATCTCTTTAGGCGCCCGCGTATGCCTGGCATACCTTTTGTCCAATGTGCCTGCTCTTGGCGTCACAGGCATCTGGGTATCCGTACCGATTGGGTGGATCCTTGCAGACCTTGCAGGGGCTTGGTTCTATTCCCGCAGCAAGCGACAGGGCATGGCCTAGATAATAGGGAATAAATGATATAAAAAGAATCCTGCAACGCAGGATTCACCGCCTGCGGCGTGTTGCTTTTGCAACAAATTCCTTACCGCCGCAGTGCGATCCACGCGGAGCGTTTTTGTTTCATAGGACGCACTTTCCTATGAAATAAAAAAACAGCTTTTCAGGGATTTGCAAATAATCCTACCATCCCTAAAAAGCTGTTTCCTGCCAAAAACGCAATGCTGCGATCCGATAACTGCCTTTCCATCCATAAACCGCAGCTTTACCATTGCTCTAATCCTATACTGCCTTCGTAATAATCTTCTTCGGGCATTTCTCTGCACATGCGCCGCACCCGGTACATTTCTCATAATCAATATGCGCAATGTTATCGGTAACGGTAACTGCTTTCTGCGTGCAGTTTTTCTCGCACAGATGGCATCCGATGCATCCTACGGAACATGCCGCCATCACATCCTTACCCTTATCCTTCGAATTACACTGCACCTTTACTTCTGCTTGGTATGGCACAAGCTCAATCAGGTTCTTCGGGCATGCCGCCACGCACTTCCCGCAGGCTTTGCAGGCGTCCTTATCGACTACGGCAATGCCGTTCACGATATGGACCGCGTCAAACGGACAGGCTTTTACACAGCTTCCATAGCCCAGGCATCCATAATTGCAGGACTTTGGCCCGCCGTTCGGGATAAACGCCATTGCCGCGCAGTCTTCTACGCCCGTATATTCATAATCGTGCTTTGCTTTCTCGCAGTCCCCGGCGCATTTGACAAACGCCACCATCTTTGTCCCGCTTTCTGCGGATTTGCCCATAATTTCCCCAATCTTAGCTGCCACAGGATCGCCGCCTACGGGACACTGTCCGATCGGCGCTTCCCCTTTGGCAATGGCCGCCGCAAGGCCAGAACATCCGGCATAGCCGCACCCACCGCAGTTATTCCCTGGAAGGACGTCTAAAATAGCTTCCTCCCTCTCATCTACTTCCACCTTGAACTTTTCCCCGAAAATCCCCAGGAAAAACCCAAGCAGGATACCAGTCCCGCCTACTACCAGGGCGGCAACGATAATTGCTGTTGCATTCATAATTTCTTCCCTCCTATATCATGCCTGAGAATCCCATAAAGGCGATTGACATTAAACTGGCTGTAATCAGCACGATTGCCGTACCCTGGAAACGCTTCGGCACATCGTTGTACTCAATCTTCTCACGGATCCCTGCCATTATCACAATTGCGATAAAGAAGCCTACAGAGGTGGCAATCCCGTTCACCACGCCTTCTAATATGCTGTAATCCTTCGTCACATTGTTCAATGCGACGCCCAATACTGCACAGTTCGTTGTAATCAACGGAAGGAACACGCCCAAGGATTCATACAGGCTTGGGATCTGTTTCTTTAAGAACATTTCCACAAACTGCACCAGCGATGCGATTACAAGGATAAATACGATGGTACGCAGATAGCGCAGGTCAATGCCCTGATCCAAAAGCGCCTGGTTCGCCAAGATAAATTTATAGATGAGCCCGGCTACAAACGACGCCAAGGTGATTACAAAAATAACTGCACCGCCCATCCCGGCTGCCGTTTCTGTCTTCTTCGATACGCCAAGGAACGGGCATATCCCCAAAAACTGGCTTAATACGACATTATTCACAATGGCAGAGCCGATTGCAATGATTAACAATTCTCTCATTTCTTCCGCCTCCTATTCTTATGATTTTTTCGCAGATTCCGGTAATTTCCCGGTGCACATTGCAGACTGGGAACAGCTTCTGCAATCCCCGGTAAGGCATCCGGACGGAGCTGCCAGAGGTTTCCCCTTCTTCTCCATCTTATCCCTTACTACATTCATGCCTGCCACCAAAAACGCAAGGACCAAAAACGCCCCAGGAGCCATAATAAACACGGTAATCCCAAGCGTTGCGCCCAGAATCTGGCGGATTAACCCAATAATGGTCAAGCCTACCGTAAAGCCAAGCCCCATACCAAGGCCGTCAAATACAGAAGGCATTACCGGGTTCTTGGAAGCATAGCTTTCCGCCCTGCCCAAAATAATACAGTTTACTACAATCAACGGGATGTACACGCCCAAGGATTCCGATAAGGACGGCGTATACGCCTTCATAATAAATTCTACGACCGTAACCAAAGACGCCACAACTACGATAAAGGCTGGCACACGTACGCCGTTTGGGATAATTTTACGGAACATTGAAATCAACAGGTTGGACATGACGAGCACGACGGTTGTGGAAAGCCCCATACCTACGCCGTTTACAGCAGAAGACGTAACTGCCAGCGTCGGGCACATACCCAGCATCAATACAAAGGTCGGGTTCTCTTTGATAATCCCATTATATAAACGTTCTACATACTTATTCATACTTAGTTACCTCCCTGTAAAGCAGTTCTGAAGTACACCAGGCACGCATTCACGCCATTGGTGACCGCCCTAGAAGAAATCGTAGCGCCGGTAACCGCCTGGATCTCATTGTCTGCTGCAGGCGCAGATTTCACTACCGTATACGTTTCCTCCGACTTGCCATTAAACTGGGAATAAAACGGCTCTTCCTGGACTAAGACGCCAAGGCCAGGCGTTTCACTGATTGCCGTAATGGAATAGCCATTTAACGTCCCGTCATTCTGTATACCTACAGAAAACGAAATATCCGCCTGGCTTCCTTCATGGGACGTCACATTGATCACGTAGCCCAGGACATTCCCCGATCCGTCGACCGCCTTGTTGACAGCCGTAATCTCGTCGCTCGGGAACTCGCTTGCTGCAATTATTTCCGCTGCCTTTGCCGCATCGAACGTTTCATCCTCCTCGAAGGAAGCCGCATCGGCAAACACTACTTTATACGCTTCGTCCAAAGCGGCCTTTTCTGCCGCCGCAATCGGTTCTTTCGTAATCTCATATACCACCCCGAGCATTAAGCCCAGCACAAGGGTAAAGGCTGTTAAAATCAACGCGTCATGCACTATCTTCTTATTCATTGCTTTGCCTCCTTCTTCTGCCCAAATGCCCTTGGGATCGTAAATTTCTCAATAATCGGCACCAGCAGGTTGCTTAAAATAATCGCAAAGGAAACGCCCTCAGCATTTGCCCCAAAGATACGGAACAACCCTGTCAGGACGCCAAGGCAGATCCCAAATACAATCTTCCCCATTGGCGTAATCGGGGAAGTCACATAGTCCGTCGCCATGAAAAACGCCCCAAGCATCAGCCCGCCGCCGCATAAATGCGCCGTCAGGTAGTTCAAATCAAATCCATGCCCGCCAAAGAGCAGGATAAATACTGCAAAAGAAACAATGTAGCTTCCTGGGATGGATAAATCAATCACACCAAGCAGGATCAGGGCGACTGCACCGATCAAAATCGCTATCACACTGGTTTCCCCAATGGTCCCTGCCGTAGTCCCCAGCAGCATCCTCATGTTATCCACACTCTCGCCGCTCTTTAAAAGCGCAAGCGGGGTCGCTCCTGTCACCCCATCGTAGGTAAAGCTTGTCATTGTACCAGCAAACGATACCAAAAGGAAACACCTTGCCCCCAGCGCCGGGTTCATAAAATTCTGCCCCAGGCCGCCGAACATCATCTTTACAATGACAATGGCAAATACGCTGCCTAAGACCGCCTGCCAGATTGGCAGCGTATGAGGCAGGTTCAACGCCAGCAAAAGCCCAGTGACTACCGCACTGAAATCGTTAATCGTACTTTTTTTATGTATCAGCTTCTCAAACACCCACTCGGACGCCACACACGTCGCAATACATACCAAAATCAAAAGCAACGCCCGAAACCCAAAATTCCAAACACCGAAAATAGTTGCCGGCATCAGCGCAGCCACCACATAAAACATAATTCTGGAGGATGTATCCTTCGAACGGATATGGGATGAGGATGATACGTTATATAAATCGCTCACAATCGACACCTCTTTCTCTTCCTTTTCTGTCACTGCCCAGGCAGCAACATCTTATTTGATCGTTCTATTTTCTTCATCAGCGAAGCAGAAACGCCGCTTCCCTTTTTCCTTCCGCCAGCCCCACGGCAAGCAGGGCTTTCCAGCCATAACCAAGGCCGTGCTTATTTCTTCCTGCGCGCAGCCAGGATTTGTTTTTTCATTGTCCGGATGGACTGTGCCAATGGTATCTTTGCCGGGCAGATATAACTGCAGCTCCCGCACTCAATGCACTCCATTCCGTTCCATTTTTCAAACGCTTCGGATTCCCCATGATCCGCCATCTTCGCCAGCCTAGTCGGGATAATCTGTTCTGGACAGGCTCCTACGCATCGGCCGCAATTGATACAGGCTGTCGTTTCACTAGCCGCCACATCGTCCCTTGCCAGACACAACAGGGCGGAGGACGTTTTTGTCGTCGGGATATCTAGCCCAAACATCGAAAATCCCATCATCGGCCCGCCAGAAATAATTTTCTGGGGCTGCGCCCGAAATCCATTGGCAGCCTCTAACACCTCTGCATAGCTCATACCCAGGCAGATGTCAAAATTCCCAGGAGATGAAACTGCATCCCCAGTCACAGTGAAGATCCGGTTCATCACAGGTTTCCCCAATTTTACCGCCTTATATATGGAAATTAAGGTTTCTACATTATCCACAATACACCCTACGTCCGCCGGAAGCATCGTAGAATTGATTTCCCGCTTCGTCGTCGCGTAAATCAACTGACGCTCCCCGCCTTGCGGGTACTTCGTCTTCAAAGCACAGACCTTCATCCTCGGCTCATTCTGGACCAGAGCCCCAATCCGCCCAACACAGTCAGGCTTATTATCTTCAATGCCGAATATGCCTTCCGCATGGTCAAAAAGCTGCAGCACAATCCGCATCCCTTCAATCAGTTCCTTTGGATTTTCCATCATACGGCGGTAATCAGCCGTCAAATACGGCTCACACTCTGCGCAATTGGCAATAATGTAATCAATTTTCCCTGGCTCTTTCGGAGATAGCTTCACATGGGTCGGGAACCCTGCTCCCCCCATCCCTACAACGCCAGCTTCCTTCACCCTTCCAATAATCTCTTCCTTGGACAAGGTAGACACATCTTCCACGGGGGAGTACTCCACTTCTTTCATTTCCCCATCATTTGTGATAATAATGGAATTTACCATATCCCCGACTGCACTCCTGCGCGGCTGGATCGCCTTCACCGTACCAGATACGGAAGAATAAACTGGCGAAGATACGAAGCCTCCCGCCTCTGCAATCTTCTGTCCCCGCAACACGGTATCGCCTACCGCCACCACAGGGGTAGCCGGAGCCCCAATATGCTGGGAAACCGGAAACACCAATTCCTCCTTGGGTAACAATTCACGGATTGGCTTATCCTTGGAAAGTTTTTTCCCATCATGCGGATGAACGCCGCCCTTAAATGTCATCAAACCCATTTCTCGTGCCCCACTTTCTAAAATATATTTTTTATAAAACACTTACCTTAATTATAATATAAGATCTCTGAAGTATGTCTCTTTTTAAAAGACAACCCAGCCTTTTCAATTATATCACATTTCAATTCCCACCGTATACACTTTTTTTCTGTTTTTTTGCATTTTTTGACATACACCCCCACTTTCCCATCGAATAATTTGTGGAATTGTGATATAGTATAACAGACTAGCCATGTACCCTACAGGAAAAACAGCACATGCAAGTTTACTTGCTAAGGGCTGTTTCTCCTGTAGGGAGAGTGGGCGAGACGCCCACTCTAGCCCCAGACAGCAGCTGCCCCGCAGCGGATAGCCTGCCCCGCAGGCGGGTCTGGGGCTTACATGGCGGATCCCCGCTATAAACCCACAAACGCTCCTAACCCTTACATGGC
>CAOKNO010000003.1 GCA_948470065.1 uncultured Eubacterium sp.
GTATTGATACGTCCGCCAAGGCCGATTTCCTTACCGATCTTAATACCGTCGATGGTATAGAATTTGATATCGTTCTCAGCAATATATCTCTTTACCTGCCCTGGCAGATGGTTCTCTAATTCTTCCGGGTTCCAGGAGCAGTTCAAAAGGAATGTCCCGCCTGGCACTAATTCCTGTACCATATTGTACTTACGTACATAAGCTGGGTTGTGGCATGCTACGAAGTTTGCCTGCTTGATTAAGTATGTGGACTTAATCGCTTTCTTACCGAAACGCAGGTGGGACATGGTAACGCCGCCGGATTTTTTGGAATCATAGTCAAAGTATGCCTGTGCATACATATCTGTATTATCACCGATAATCTTGATGGAGTTCTTGTTTGCGCCAACCGTACCGTCTGCGCCAAGACCCCAGAACTTACAGTTAATTGTACCTTCTGGCGTAGTAACCGGATCTTCCTTCACCTCTAAGGAAAGGTTGGTCACGTCATCGTAAATACCGATTGTGAATTTCTCTTTTTCTGTATTGTTGTATACTGCGATAATCTGCCCTGGCGTGGTATCCTTGGAGCCTAAGCCATAACGACCGCTTGTCACCTGTACGGATTCAAACTTGCTGCCCCTTAAGGATGCAACGACATCCAGATACAGCGGTTCGCCAAGGGATCCTGGCTCTTTCGTCCTGTCTAAAACAGCGATTAATTTTGCAGTTTCTGGGATTGCAGCAAGGAATGCTTCTTTGCTGAACGGACGGTACAGACGTACTTTTACCACGCCGACCTTCTCGCCCTTTGCAGTTAAGTAATCGATTGTCTCATCAATCGTGTCGCATACGGAACCCATTGCAACGATTACCTTTTCTGCATCAGCCGCACCATAATAGTTAAACAGCTTATAGTCTGTCCCAATCTTCGCATTGACCTTGTCCATATACTTCTGTACGATTGCAGGCATTGCATCGTATGTGGAGTTGCAGGACTCCCTGGTCTGGAAGAAGATATCCGGGTTCTGTGCAGAACCGTCCTGGCGCGGATGGTTCGGATTCAATGCATTCTTGCGGAACGCGTCGATTGCGTCTAAATCTACCATATCCTTCAGATCTTCGTAATCCCATGTTTCAATCTTCTGGATCTCATGGGAAGTACGGAAACCATCAAAGAAGTTAATAAATGGAAGATGCCCTTCAAGGCCGGCACAATGTGCGACTGGCGTTAAATCCATTACTTCCTGTACGGAAGACTCGCAGAGCATTGCCGCACCTGTCTGACGGCAGGCATAAACGTCGGAATGGTCGCCGAAAATGTTCAACGCATGGCTTGCTACGCAGCGTGCGGATACATTGAATACGCCTGGAAGCCCTTCACCAGCGATTTTGTAAAGGTTCGGGATCATAAGGAGCAAGCCCTGGGATGCTGTGTAAGTCGTCGTCAAAGCGCCTGCTGCCAAAGAGCCATGTACGGTTCCGGCCGCCCCTGCTTCGGACTGCATCTCTGTTACCTGTACGGTTTGTCCAAAAATATTCTTTCTTCCCTGTGTCGCCCATTCGTCAGTTGCCTCTGCCATAACAGAGGAAGGTGTAATGGGATAGATGGCTGCAACATCAGTATATGCATAGGAAGCATGAGCTGCTGCATGGTTACCATCCATGGTTTTCATAGATCTTTTCATTGCATTTTTCCTCCTGCTGATTGTAAGCATACCTTGTAGTATGCAAATTTTTCCTTCTTTTATACTATAATAATTATAGGGGAAAAAATCAAGGGTTTTCGGGGTTTTTCATGTATTTTTCTCAAAACATGGGAAACGCCCAGCCCACGCTCCGGATGATTGCCGCGCGAAAATAATTTTTCAAGAAAACCCTTGCAAAATAGGAGATTTCCTGTAAAATGAGGAAGACTGTAAAATTAATGCCAAGGTAGAGAGGTGAATCAAGATGATTAGTGCAAACAATGTAACGCTTAGGATCGGGAAAAAGGCTTTGTTCGAAGACGTAAATATTAAGTTCACAGAGGGGAACTGCTATGGGCTGATTGGTGCAAATGGGGCTGGGAAATCTACCTTCCTCAAGATTTTGAACGGGCAGCTTGAACCTACAAAAGGGGATGTTTTTATCACACCGGGGCAGAGGCTTTCTTTTTTGCAGCAGGATCATTTCAAATACGATGAGTTTCCTGTACTGGACACGGTCATTATGGGGAACCAGCGGCTGTATGATATTATGAAAGAAAAAGACGCGATCTATATGAAAGAGGATTTTACGGACGAAGACGGGATCCGCGCCAGCGAGCTGGAAGCGGAATTTGCAGAAATGGACGGATGGAATGCGGAATCTGACGCATCCCAGCTCTTAAACGGGCTTGGGGTGGATACAGAATCCCATTCCGTTTTTATGAAGGATCTGGCAAGCGAACAGAAGGTGAAGGTACTGCTGGCGCAGGCCTTATTCGGCAACCCGGATATCCTGCTTTTGGACGAGCCGACCAACCATTTGGATTTGGATGCGATTGCATGGTTAGAAGAGTTTTTGATTAATTTTGAAAATACGGTGATCGTCGTATCCCACGACCGCTATTTCCTGAACAAGGTCTGCACGCATACGGCCGATATCGACTATGCGAAAATCCAGCTCTATGCTGGAAATTACGATTTCTGGTATGAATCCAGCCAATTGCTGATCAAGCAGATGAAGGAAGCCAATAAGAAAAAAGAGGAGAAGATCAAGGAGCTTCAGGAGTTTATTTCCAGGTTCTCAGCAAATGCTTCCAAATCTAAACAGGCGACTTCAAGAAAACGTGCGTTAGAAAAAATCCAGTTGGATGAGATAAAGCCTTCTAGCCGTAAATACCCGTATATTGATTTCCGCCCCAACCGGGAAATCGGGAATGAGGTGCTGGCCGTAGAAAACTTAAGCAAGACAATCGACGGGGTGAAAGTACTAGACAATATTTCCTTTATTGCAGGGCATGACGACAAGATTGCGTTTGTAGGAAGCAACGAACTGGCCAAGACGACGTTATTTAAAATCCTAATGGGCGAGATGGAGCCGGACGAAGGCAATTACAAGTGGGGCGTTACGACCTCACAGGCTTATTTCCCAAAAGACAATACGGAAATCTTTGATAACAGCTTACAGATCGTAGAATGGCTGACCCAGTATTCTGAAATCAAGGACGCCACTTATGTCCGCGGCTTCCTAGGACGGATGCTGTTTGCAGGGGATGACGGGATTAAGAAAATGCGGGTGCTCTCCGGTGGGGAGAAAGTACGGGTGCTGCTCTCACGTATGATGATCCTCGGGGCAAACGTTCTGATTTTCGACGAGCCTACCGACCATTTAGATATGGAATCCATTACGGCTTTAAACAACGGCCTAATCAAATTCCCTGGGGTCATCCTGTTTGCCTGCCGGGATCACCAGGTCGTACAGACAACGGCGAACCGTATTATTGAAATCCTGCCAAACGGAAGCATTATTGATAAGATCACGACCTACGATGAATACCTTGAGAGCGACGAGATGGCGCGGAAACGCCACGTATACTCTACCAGCAATGCACAGGAGGAAGACGACTAACCCAGACTCGTTTGAACAAGCCAGGATCTGCTCTAAAAGGCGCGGGGCTGTCCCACATAACGGCAAGGAATCCAGCAATTATCTGGTTCCTCTGCCATTATGGGACAGCCCTTTCCCTGTGCGCCTTCTGGCATATTGGTTTAAGCCATCGCTTTTAATTGTTCTTTCAGATCCTTGTCTTGCCCATATTCCATCACATAATCCAATACGATATTCCGCTTTAATGTAGAAGCTATTAATTCTATATCTAATTGGGGCAGCAATCTTGCCAGGCTTTTTTTGGACGCATGGTTGATCTGCTTTAACAATTTTGTATCCCGCTGTTTCCGTCCGGCGTCTTGCTGCGGATATCCAATGCCAAACGGCTCTTCAAACAACCTCTCCATAGTAGCTTGCAGGTTAATTTCCCCTGCCCAGCCAAATTCCAGCCCCAGCGGATAGGAAACTGCATTCCCATCATTAATCCTGCCAAACAGATAAGCGTCCGCAGGGTTTTTCACATAACCGCACAGCACGCCAGGAAGGCTATTACATGCCAGCATCATCCCTTGGCCGGAAGAACATCCGGACACCACAAAATCTACTGCCTTACTTTCTAGCAGCATACTGATAAGCAGCGCTGTCTGTACATAAGATAGCTCAACCTCTTCCTCTGGGAACACACCGAAATTAACTGCTTCCCATCCCTTGGCCTGGGTAATCTTTTCTACACACTGGTATAACATTTTGTTTTTCCCCTTCTGGGAACTTGCCTGGATCACCGCTATCTTCATCTTATCCCTCTCCAATCACATCAATTCCGCTTGCAGCCATCGTCTTTTTTGTTATAAGACTCCATTTCCATCCGAAATTCCTCTTCCGCCAACTTAGCCTGTAGAGCCGCCTCCCTTACCGTCAGCACGCCTCCATATACCAGTTCAAACAGCATTTCCAAACGGCCGCTCTTTCTTCCTTCTTCTCTTCCTTCTTCCCTTCCTTCTTCTCTTCCTTGCATCAACGCTTCATAACGCTTAATTTCGATATCTTTTTCATAGTTATATTCTGCGGTCAGCATATTTGCCACCTCGCTTCCTTTCCGTTTTAAATAACTGCTCAAAATCCCTTTCCCAATACATTCTTCTATCGCACTCTGAAATGCGTCCTTCTCCCCCATATGCTTCCTGACGGCTTCCACAAGTCAAATACCCAGCAGCAAGCTACGGGGCATGACCTAGCTTGTTCTTTCCGGCCCAAGGAGCGGGGTATTTGCACCCCTTGGGCATTTACCCTCGCGGCATTCGCCAAATATCCGCGCGAGCGCAGCTGCTTGGCTCATTGCTCGCGGGAATAAGCTGTACTCTTTCAGCACCTGGCATTTCCCTAATATCTTATGCCCTTTCTCACTATTAATATTGATAACCTGTACTTTCAGCTCCATTGATTTCTGCTTCTCTTGGCTCAGGAATGCATCTGACAGGCGCAATTCCTGTTCTAAGGGATATTCTTTTACCCCATTGTAAAAAACGTAGCATTCCGGTGTTGGTATTTTCACCAACTTTGTACCATATTTTGCCGTATCATCCGTTAATTGCTCATAGGCCCTGCCCATATAAAGCAGGCACCGCAATGGCATATTCGGATTTATACTAGACTGGTGCTCCCCAAAAACGATAATCTTCCCTTCTGCCTGAAAAGAGATATCGTTCCTGAAATTCTTATACAGGATATCCTCTACCCGCATCTTCTGGATCATCCCTTTTTCCTGTAGGCTGCTGTCATGCAATGCATTGTACAGGCTGAGCAGGTTTTCTTGTGCTGTCTCATCTTCATAAAACAAGTCCACAAACATACTGTCCTTATAGTTCCGGTTATGCTTTGGCATGGGAACCCCCTCCTCTTGTCCCTATCTCTTATCCGATTCCATAGATATTCCTACCATGCTCCATACCTTCTTATTCTGCTATCTTCATTTTACCACGATTTTTATGATAGTCAAATTATTGTCAAATTATTGCCATGAATGAAAACCCCCACTTCCAGCCTGGTTTCCCATAACTGGAAGTGGGGGTCCTACTACCGTTTCTTATTGCTGGCCACGAGCCTTATTTGTAATTGACGATTTTCCCGAAATCCGCTTTCAGGGACGCGCCGCCTACTAACCCGCCGTCAATATCTGGCTTGTCAAACAGTTCTGCTGCATTTCCAGCATTTACCGATCCGCCATACTGGATGCGGATTTCTTCTGCTGTCGCTTCATCGTATACTTCCTTGATGCATGCACGGATTGCCGCACATACTTCTTCCGCCTGATCGGAAGTTGCAGTTTCGCCAGTCCCAATTGCCCAGATTGGCTCATAAGCGATTACGGCTGTCTTTGCCTGATCTGCTGTGACATCCTGGAATGCAATCTTTATCTGCATCCGGATCCAGTCAATATAAATGCCCTGTTTCCTCTGCGTCAGGGTCTCCCCACAGCAGATAATCGGGGTAATCCCATGCTCAAACGCCTTTAATACCTTTTTGTTAACGGTTTCATCCGTTTCTGCAAAGTATTCCCTACGCTCGGAATGACC
The DNA here is from genome assembly GCA_948470065.1 of uncultured Eubacterium sp. Taxonomy (GTDB): domain Bacteria; phylum Bacillota; class Clostridia; order Lachnospirales; family Lachnospiraceae; genus Petralouisia. The sequence continues at coordinate 6,126 of CAOKNO010000003.1, forward strand.
GATGATTACATATTTTACACCGGCATCGGTCAGCATATTTGGGGCAATTTCCCCTGTGTATGCGCCGCTTTCTTCATAATACATATTTTCTGCGCCAATGTTGATGTTCGATCCCTTAGCCGCTTCCATTGCTGGGATAATATCAATGGCTGGCACGCAGAATACAACGTCTACTTCATCGTTTGCTACAAGTGGTTTTAACTCATTTACTAGCGCAACTGCCTCGGTCGGCGTCTTATTCATCTTCCAGTTGCCTGCAATAATTTTCTTCCTTGCCATGGTCTTTTCCTCTTCTCTATCTTCTCATATTCTGTTCTATGCTTCTCTCTATCGCTCCCTATTCTACGGGCAAGCGTAGACGCTGCACAGATTCTATTCTCTATTTATTCGTTGCTGCTGCTACGCCAGGAAGCTCCTTACCCTCTAAAAATTCCAGGGAAGCGCCGCCGCCTGTGGAGATATGGCTCATCTTATCGCCAAAGCCTAACTGGTTTACGGCTGCTGCAGAGTCGCCGCCGCCGATAATTGTGGTTGCATCTGTTTCAGCCAATGCCTTTGCAACGGCAATCGTACCTGCTGCCAGCGTCGGGTTCTCAAATACGCCCATAGGTCCGTTCCATACAACGGTTTTTGCAGATTTCACAGCGTCTGCAAACATCTCCGCCGTCTTCGGCCCGATATCGCATCCTTCGCGTTCTGCTGGCATATTGTTCGAATCATATACTTCCACTTCTACCGGAGCGTCGATTGGGTTCGGGAATGCCGTAATCGTAGCAGAGTCGATTGGAAGCAGTAATTTCTTACCAAGGCTTTCCGCCTTAGCAATCATTTCCTTGCAGTAGTCTAACTTGGTATCGTCTACCAGGGAGTTTCCGATTTCATTGCCTTGTGCCTTTAAGAACGTATACGCCATTCCGCCGCCGATAATCAAAGTATCGCATTTCTCCAGAAGGTTTGAGATAACGTTCAGCTTATCTGCTACCTTTGCGCCGCCTAAAATCGCAACGAAAGGCCTTTCCGGGTTTTCTACGGCATTTCCAAGGAAGTCAATTTCCTTCTGCATTAAGTATCCAACGGCTGCTGTTTCAACTAACTCAGCAACGCCCACGTTAGAACAGTGCGCCCTGTGGGCTGTCCCAAACGCATCGTTCACAAAAACATCGCAAAGGGAAGCCAGATCCTTTGAGAACGCCTCTCCGTTCTTCGTCTCTTCTGCACGGTAACGGGTGTTCTCCAGTAAGATTACCTCACCGTCCTTCATTGCTTCAACGGCAGCCTTTGCATTCGGGCCTACAACCTCTGGATCCGCTGCAAACTTAACCTCCTGCCCTAACAGCTCCGTCAGCCTTGCTGCCACAGGCGCAAGGGATAACTCCGGCTTCGGCTCGCCCTTCGGCTTGCCAAGGTGGGAGCAAAGGATCACCTTGCCGCCGTCAGCAATCAGCTTCTTAATCGTCGGGAGCGCAGCCTGCAGACGGTTCTCGTCTGTGATCTTGCCTTCCTTCAAAGGTACGTTAAAATCGCACCTGCAAAGGACGCGCTTGCCCTTTACATCAATATCATCTACGGAAACTTTATTCAAAGACATAATTCATTTACCTCCTGTCATGTAATGGAACAACACAAGTTCCATGGGAAATGGAAAGGTCCGGTCCTTAAACGACCGGACCCTTTGTTGAGCCTTTTCTGCACCCCGGCAGCCTATCGCTTAAAAAGCAGCCTGCCGTGCAGCAATATCACTTATATACCTATTACCAAAAAACATTCCAGATAATAAAGCAAAACCTCTTATGCTAATTCGCTGAAGTATTTGATAGTACGTACCATCTGGCTGGTGTAGCTGTTCTCGTTGTCATACCAGGAAACAACCTGTACTTCATATAAATCATCTGAAACCTTGGAAACCATGGTCTGTGTAGCGTCGAATAAGGAACCAAACCTCATCCCTACGATATCACTAGAAACGATTTCATCTTCGTTGTATCCGAAGGATTCGTTCGCTGCTGCCTTCATAGCTTCGTTGATGCCTTCCTTCGTTACATCTGCCTTCTTAACAACTGCTGTTAAGATTGTGGTAGAACCTGTCGGGGTCGGCACACGCTGTGCAGAACCGATTAATTTGCCGTTCAATTCTGGGATAACAAGACCGATTGCCTTTGCAGCGCCAGTGCTGTTCGGAACAATATTTACTGCTGCCGCACGGGACCTTCTTAAGTCACCCTTCCTCTGAGGTCCGTCTAATGTCATCTGATCGCCTGTGTAAGCATGGATGGTACACATAATACCAGACTGGATTTCTGCGTATTTGTTCAATGCGTCAGCCATCGGAGCCAAGCAGTTTGTCGTACAGGAAGCAGCAGAAATAATGGTGTCTTCTGCCTTCAATGTCTCATGGTTCGTGTTGAAAACGATGGTCGGAAGGTCGTTCCCTGCCGGAGCGGAGATAACGACTTTACGTGCGCCAGCATTGATGTGTGCCTGAGCCTTTTCCTTAGAAGTATAGAACCCGGAGCACTCCAATACAACGTCAACCTTCAGTTCACCCCATGGGCAGTTGTTTGCATCTGGGAATGCATAAATCTTAATCTCCTGTCCGTCTACCGTAATAGAATCTTCGCCAGCGCTAACCTTGTCCGCCAGTTCATATTTCCCCTGGGAAGAATCATACTTCAACAGGTGAGCCAACATTTTCGGGCTGGTCAAATCGTTGATCGCTACTACTTCGTATCCTTCTGCACCAAACATCTGCCTGAATGCCAAACGGCCGATACGGCCAAAACCATTGATTGCTACTCTTACTGACATGATTATTCCTCCTAATAATTTGAATGAGTTTATTTTCTTGGATGTAATCCAACTTGTCTCTATTTTAACCAATCTCTCCCAAAAATTCAAGTAAAAATTTAATAAATATTCCCAACGTCCATAACGGGCGGGAACCTTCGCGTTCCCCCTTCTGGCAGCGACAGCGCCTTTTGCCCTCACTACGTCTGCCCAGACTGTTTCATTTTCCTTGCAAATGTGAACATTGCACAAAATTTATTGTAAAAAAACGGATATAGGATTACAATTTCTTCGAAATTCTATGTGCATTTTGCACAAAAGAAAGGAAGTGAATGCTTCGAGCTTATTTTATATGCCAAAACTCTTTTCCGTTTCCGTAGCAAATGCATAGGAACAAAAGCCAGACCATTGTTTCCATGCATTTGCTGCGGCAGCAGCAAAATATTGCGGCAGGGACAAAGGAAGGGGCTCAGGACGGCGGCAGATGGGGTAGGAACCCCCATACTTCGTGGGTGATTGCAGAATCCACGAGGGATAGATGCCGCCCAAACGACGTGGCCTTGGGATGGTTCCATCCCAGTAACTACGGTTGCAGTAGGACCGCCTATGCAAAACAGGCGGCGTACTGGCTTCCGCCCAGATTCCATCCACCTGCGCGGCAGCGCAGGCAAACCGATTGCAGCCGGTCATGGATCCGTTCCCTGCCGCACAACACAATCTTTAGGCGATTGCAAAACTCCCTTTCTAGAAACAGCGGATGTACAATCTGTGCAAAAAAGGGCGACTTGCGACGGCATCTGGAGCCCGCTTTTGTATGGATTGGACAGACGCGTCTGTCCCAGAGAGGGTTTCGCAATTACCTAACACAATCTTTTAAGAAAGGAGTTTTAAAATTTTATGAGCTCAAAAAAATTAAAGCGTTTCTTAAGCGTAACACTGTCCATCAGCATGGCGCTTTCGGCAAACCTGACGAGTTTTGCCTCAACAGCCCCTGCTGACGGAGCCCTTCCAGTAACAGAGGAAAACGGCGTACCTCAGCAGACAGAGGCTGAGGAAGATACTCCAGAGGAAACCCACCAGCACAATTTCCAGTATAGCCGCCCGCTGCGTGCAGCGACCTGCGTAAAGGCCGGGGTAGACATCTATGTCTGCCAGAACGAAGGCTGCGACCTACTCAAAGGAGAGGAGTACCGAACGGTCTTAAAGCTTGGGCACAGGTACGATCCCGCGTCCGCCGATTATGAAGAGGGCGTAGGATATACCGAAGAGGTAACCAAGGTAGCAACTTGCCAGGAAACAGGGACAATCCTTTACACCTGCCAGCGCGAAGGCTGTACAGACGCAACCACCGGGCACACCAAAACAGAAACTACGCCGACCACAGACCATGAATGGAATGAGGAAGCAACCGCAAGCGCCGAACCAACTTGTACGGAACCAGCAAAAACCTATATCGGCTGCAAACATTGCGACGCTGTAAAACCTGGCAGCGAACAGCCAGATCCAAATCGGCCAGCGCTCGGCCACGGGTATGAACGTGCAAACAAGGTAGAAAACACGGATTTTGAAAAAACAACGGTAGACGCTACTTGCACCACCGAAGGATCCACGACTTATACCTGTAAGCATTGCGACGCAGAAACAAACGGGCATACTTACACGCCAGACAGTGAGAAAGTCTCTGCCTTAAAGCATGGGTATGAACGGGAAAACGCTGCAGAAGGCACGGATTTCGAAAAAACAACGGTAGACGCTTCCTGCACCACGCCTGGAGGTACGACTTATACCTGTAAGTACTGTGACGCCGAAACAGACGGGCACACCCACATACCAGAAAATGAGAAAGTCCCTGCCTTAAAGCATGGGTACGAACGGGAGAACGCTGCAGAAGGCACAGATTTCGAGAAAAACACTGTAGACGCTTCCTGTACCACGGGCGGCTCCACGACCTACACCTGCAAGTACTGTGCGGAAGGAACAGACGGACATACTTACACGCCAGACAGTGAGAAAGTCCCTGCCTTAAAGCATGGGTATGAACGGGAAAACGGTGTAGAAGGCACAGATTTCAAAAAAGACATTATAGACGCTACCTGTACCGAGAACGGCTCCACGATCTATACCTGCCTGCACTGTGAGGAAGGAACAGATGGGCATACGTATACGCCAGAAGATTCCATTGTCATAGGCGCTCATGCATATGGAGAAGAAAAGGAACTGATTGCAGAAGCTAATTGCAAAGAGGCTGCTAAGTACGACTTTGTGTGCAGCAAATGCGAAGAGCCTAAAGGCGAGGCAGAATTCCGCGGCGAAACAGACGAAACCAAGCATATCTTCGACGGGAAACCTTCGATCTTCAAGCCTGCAACTTGTACCACGACAGGGCTTGGACGGCTTACCTGTACATTCTGCGGCGAAGGCAGCAAATTCCAGGTGATCGAATCTGGCCATCTGTATGAGGTAGACGATACCCAGACGGTAGCGCCGACTTGTACCGCAGAAGGAACCACCGTCAAGGTCTGCCAAAGACCAAGCTGTGCAGAAAATGCACAAGGCCATACAATCACAGAACATCCGGCAGCAACTGGCCATGATTACGAAGGAGTGGAAGGCACGCCTAGCAAAGAAGCAACCTGCATTACCAAAGGCGAGGTCACCAAAGCATGTAAAAACGGCTGTGGGATAACTACGACAGAAGAAACCGCCATCGCTCCTACAAAGCATAAAAACATGAGCACAAGTGAAAACGGCGAACATCCTGCAACTTGTACCACAGACAAAATCACTGGGGAATACTGCCTTGACTGCGGGGAACTTGCAGAAGGCGCAACAAGAGAAGAAGGAACCGCGCTTGGGCATGTATTCGACCGTGAAGGGTTCGATGCAGACCAATTCGAAACAGACCACTCAGATTGTGTGGAAGTGAAACAAGCTGCAACCTGCACCGAAGCAGGCGAGAAGGTATATACCTGCCCAGATTGTACGGTAGAAGGAAACACCAAGAACATACCAATCCCAGCGCTTAGCCACGAATACGCCGATGACTACCATCCCGCAACTTGCACAGAGAACGGGTGGATCCAGCAGAAATGCTCTCGGCAGGGCTGCGGTGCAATCGAGCCAGGTTCTTACCAGGATCTTGGGTTAATTGATCCAAATGAAGTAGCAACAGGACATGATTTCACAGTATTTGTGAAACATTTCCGTGAAGAAACCTGCACCAGGAACGGCGTCGCACAATACCGTTGCGCAAACGCTGGATGTACAGAGACATTCAACAAGACCGTCCCGGCTGCACACAAATACCAGATAACTACCAATACACCGCCGACCTGCACCGCGGAAGGCGCCATCATTAAGACCTGCCAGAGAGAAGACTGCGCAGCAGACGCGCCAGGCCACACGGTGACAGAACATCCAGAAGCAACTGGGCACGATTATACTGATGTTGTTCCTGAAACTGTAACAGAAGCAACATGCGTCATAAAAGGCGTGATCAAAAAAACATGTAAAAACTGCAGTACCCCAACAACAGAAGAAACTTCTGTTAACCCTGAGAACCACGAGCATTTAAGCACGGAAGGCGAGCACCTGGCAACCTGTACAACAAACGCCATAAATGGGCAATACTGTCTTGACTGTGGAACGCTTATGGAAGGCGCAACAGAAACCCCAGATTCTGCGCTTGGCCACGTATTCGACCGTGAAGGCTTCGACGCAGAGCAATTTGAAGAAGCAAATCCAGATAACGTAGAAGTAATAGAACCAGCAACTTGTACGGAAGAAGGCGGGAAAACATATACCTGCACAGATTGTACCGTACAGGGAAATACAAAGAACGTACCAATCGAAGCGCTTGGACATAGCTACGAAGATAAATATACCGCCCCGACTTGTACCACAAACGGGAAATTCCAGCGGGTATGTAGCAGGGACGGCTGCGGGACGCCAGAAGGGCCGGAACAGGATTTAGGGGAACTCGATCCGATGCTTGGGCATAACTTGGTAGAAATCCCGGCTGTTAAGCCAACCTGCCAAACAACAGGTTCTACGGCTGGCGAAAAATGCTCCCGGTGCGATCTCGTATCAAAAGAGCCTACCGAACTGCCAATCGATACGGAAAACGGCCATAGCTTCACAGAATTAGAGTCGGAAGTGGAAGCCTCTTGTACCGAAGATGGTTCTGAAACATATAATTGCACAGTTCCAGGCTGTAGTGAATCAAAAACGATTACCATCAAAGCAGGGCATGACTGGATGGAATACTTTGCTGGCGAAGCTGGCACACTGGACTGGGCGGATGACGATACGGTCGTATACCGTGTCTGCACAAGGGCGTCAGAGCCTGACTGTGGCGTAGATTACGAGGTGTTGTTGGTAATGCCTGGCGCTGACAAATGCCCGACATGCGAAAAGTATGTCTTTAAGGATATATTAGAGGGCGAAGAAGCTACTTGTACAGAGGGCGGCTTTGAAGACGGGGAAAAATGCCCGTACTGCGAGCATGTATTTGTAGAACGTGAGCCTATTTCGGCGCTCGGCCACAGGAACAAGATCTGGGTGACGACAAAAGCCCCAACCTGCGGCGCTACCGGGACAGAAGCAGAGGAATGCGGCGTTTGCCATGAAAAAACCGGAGCGACCAGGAACGTAGCGGCAACGGGAAGGCATAGCTATAAGGAAGTACTTACCGACGCTACTTGCACCACAAACGATATCATACGCTATGTCTGCGAAACATGTAACGGGGAAGATCCAAACCGTAGGCCACAGGAAATTGAAGGTACTGCATTTGGCCACAATTTTGTATGCGCAACCCCAGACGTCGTTGGAATATCCGACGTCTGCACAAACTGCAGCAAACAGAGGATTGAAATGGATTTTGAAATGAATGGTTATATTGAAGACACGAAGAACAAGATCCGTTTCCAGATGCCTGCGGAAATCGTTGACACAGAGAATTATGTCGTTACAGAAATAGGAATCTTGTATGTCACAAGCGCGCGGTATGCGGGAGATGGGTCGGATATCACGATTGATAACAAAAGCACCCTTATTAAAAAAATATCCGAACCAAACCCGAGCGGCCTTGTCGGCATACGCGCAGCTATCAATGTGACTGGCAATACAGACAAGACGCTCTGGGGACGGGGCTACGTGAAAGTAGTAAACCTCGACACTGGGGAAACAGAAGTCCATTATACCACAGCGCTGCACGGCTCTTACGACGGCCTGCAGGCAACGCCGTAACAAATCGAAATCCCATGGAAGGTGGATATGCAGATGATGAATAAAAAATTTCTAGTATTACTCCTGTGTGCTTGCTTTTGCCTGTCATTGGTTTCATGCGGGCCAAAACAAAAGGAACAGGCTAGCCCTACAGACACACAGGCAAAACAGGCAAAATCCGGCGCGCAGGCACAGTCCCAACAAACAGGAACCGGCTCACAACCGCAAGAGCCCGAACCTCTGCTTGGCCCAGATTCCACAGACGAGGAATTGCTGGAAGTACTGCATGACGAAATCCATGCGGTTACGGACGACAACTATATCGATATGATGGCCAAGTTCCAGGAAGATACGAAGGACTACGCCGGCCAGATTTACCAGATCGAAGGAAGCTACACATCGAAAGATCAGACGCCTTACCTTACAAGGACGCTCGTAGACGGCGACGACAGGACCACAAGCGGACTGCCTTTGAAATACCTTACCGAAGAGCCAGAAGAAGGCGCATGGATCCGGGTGACCGGGATCGTCAACGAAGGGGAAGTCAAAGGGAAAACCGTAGCGGTACTAGAAGCCGTTGTTGTAGAAACCTTAGACAAAGAAGGGAAGGTAGAGCTTCCCGTACACTGAAAGGAGGTGAAGCTGTATGTTGGAGTACAAAACACCCGAACTTGAAATCGTAATGTTTGACACAGAAGACGTGATCGCCACAAGCGAATGGGGCGGCGGTGATATCGACCCAGGCGATGGTGACTTCGATTAAAGCCAGGAAGCCTTAATCGGTAGGTCTGGCGGACAAGGAGACGCCACAGCCCGAACCTTGCTTTTGTCTTGCTCCCCCGCGGGATTTGCCAAATGGAACGGTGCGCTTATGCATCATCCATACGCATCCCGCGGGGGATTTTTTGCGCCCCAAAAAGCGTGTACTTGAAAAAATTCCCTTACAGGCATATAATAAGTCAGGATAAATACATTATAAAGAAAGGACGTAACAGTCCAGATGCCTTCACTGTTACGAAAGGTAGGAATAATTATGAGCCGCTTTATTTTACCTGCAAACTACAAGTCAGAACTGGATTTATATGGCACACAGGTGGCGATAAAGACTGTAAAAGACTTTTTCCAGAGCCTGCTGGCGGAACGCCTGAACCTGCAGCGTGTGTCCGCCCCTTTGTTCGTAGATCCGGATTCCGGCCTGAACGACAATTTAAACGGCGTAGAACGCCCAGTATCCTTCGGTATTAAGGAACAGGACGATAAACAAGCGGAAATCGTACATTCCCTGGCAAAGTGGAAACGCTATGCATTGAAAAAATATGGCTTTTCCATGGGGGCGGGACTGTACACAGATATGAATGCAATCCGCCGGGACGAAGAAACCGACAACATCCATTCTATTTTCGTAGACCAATGGGACTGGGAAAAAATCATTTCCAAAGAGGATCGGAACATCGGGTTCCTGCAAGATACGGTACGCTCCGTTTACAAGGTGCTGCGTAAAACAGAAAAGTACATGGCAATCCGGTATGATTATATCGAAGAAATCCTGCCGCACGATATTTTCTTCGTGACCACAGGGGAACTCGAAGATATGTACCCAGAGCATACGCCAAAGGAACGTGAACTCCTGATTTCCAGGGAAAAAGGCGCTGTCTGCGTGATGCAGATCGGAGATACGCTGAAAAATGGAAAGCCGCACGATGGGCGGGCGCCAGATTACGACGACTGGGCCTTAAATGCCGACATCATTGTATACTACCCTGTACTTGATATCGCGCTTGAGCTTTCCTCCATGGGGATCCGGGTGGATAGGGAAGCGCTTTTGCAGCAATTGGAAAAAGCAGGCTGCCCAGAACGCGCAGGACTCCCATTCCAGAAATCCATCCTGATGGAAGAGCTTCCTTTTACCATTGGCGGCGGGATCGGGCAGTCAAGGATCTGTATGTTCTTCTTGCGCAAAGCGCATATTGGGGAAGTGCAATCCTCATTGTGGCCCGAAGAAACCGTAAAAACTGCAGAGCAGCATGGCATACGCCTGCTTTAGCCTTACCGCTGCAGTGCGATCCACGCGAATGAAACAAGCAATGGGATGCATCCACTGTACGCGCCTACAAGCGCTGCCCATAAGGATCCATCCCATGCTGGCTTAGCCACTCTCCCAACGCTTCCAGCTCATCCAGGAACACGCAGTATTTGCCTGCCTTCCCCGCTTCGGTTTCCTGCCGCACTTCCTTTTGCAGCGTCCCATATGGTATCCAGCATACCTCCTCTACCTCATGTTCTTGTAGCTTCAGTTCCTGGATACGGACTGGCTTCTGATAGACGTATACGGCGCTAATCTCTGCATTTTTAAAACATTTCCCATAAAACGTATCTTCCGCATAGCCAAGGTGCCAGAATGCCTGTTCCAAATCCTGCGGCTGCGCCTTTATGCCAAGCTCTTCTTCTAGTTCCCGCAACGCGGATTCTAGGTAGCCGCTTCCTGCTAACAGATGCCCGGCAGAAGAAATATCATAACAGCCAGGATACGATTCCTTGGTACGGCTTCGTTTCTGCATCAGTACCTCTACCCCGCCTGTCCGCTCAGTTGGGCGTACGATCCAGACATGGGCGGTCCCATGCAAATCCCCATCTTCATGCACCATCGACCGTTCCCGCACCACGCCCGTCCTGCCGCCATCCTCGCGCCGGATGTCCAACAGCTCCAACGGCGTCCCATCCAACGCCGCCTCAGTCAGCCGATCGCCGTCATAACTAAGCTTTAAGGAGAAAAAAGGCCTCTCCTCCATCAGCAGCCGGAAAAAAATCTTATCTCCTTCCCAGAGGTTCAAAGACGTCAAGCGCTCTTTTGCAACCCATTCCAGCGTACCTTCCTCACAGTCGGCCAAAAGCGTGCCTTCATACCCGTCCGCTGTATACAGGCACATATATTCTGTCTGCCAGCCCGTTGCATAAAATGTCACAATCCCACGGAACGCATAATGGGTCAGCCGCAGCCCTGTTTCTTCCTCTACCTCGCGCAGCAGGCATTCTTCCGGGCTTTCCCCAGGCTCAAAATGCCCGCCAATCCCAATCCATTTATCCTTGTTCACATCTTTTTGCTTTTTCACACGATGGAGCATTAAATATTTGCCTTCGTTTTCAATATAACACAATGTCGTAAATGGTGATTTTCCCATCTCAGGCTCCTTTGTTTTCCCATATTACAGCCCAAAAGCCCCTTACCCTACCGGAAGGTATGACGCTTCCATCACTCCCTTTAGTTCCTCAAAAGGCACGTCGATTTCAATAATACCGCCTGCATAAGCCGTTACCATATAGGGATTGCAGATTACCACTAGCCCTTTTTCATTCAAATAAAACACCTGGTCCGTCAGGATATCAGACGTAAAGCCTTCATAATCCTCCAGCAGATAATCTTTGTAAGGCTCTTTGGTGATCTTATCCAGGATATGCTGTTCTACGATGTCCTTTGCCCCTGCCAGATCTACAAAAATATCGGCAAGCTTCAATAGCTGCCCGGTTGCCACATCAAAACAGTAGGCCGTTGTCCATGTATTGGGATGCGGCGTACCCTGCCATTCATAATTTTCACACTCAATGCTTAAAATCGTATCAGAACTGTGCACTACTTTATACGCCATGCCATATCCATAACATGTCCAACTGCTTCTTTCATCTTCTGAAAGCCCTTGGTAAGCAGCTTTGGCAGCTTCCAAATCTTCTGCAATATACGTCTGGTTCGCCGTATGCTGCTGTTCAAAGACCAGATTCATCCGTTCTGCAATTTCTTCTTTCCCAGGAATGGAAATTACTGGGCAGTTTTCTGTCACAGAAAGCATCGGCACGCCGTCCTCGTCTTCCATATCCTCGGAATAATCCAAAAATGTCACTTCTGGTCCCTCTTCTTCTAGGATAGCCTCTTCTGGATCGTCTATAGAACCATCTTCTCCGGAAGCTTCTTCTGGATCATCTTCTTTTGGATCTTCTGTAGGATCCTCTTTTTCGGGAGCCTCCTTGCTGCTATCCGCGTCTTCTTCCTCTTGTGCTTGGAACTGCTCCCCGGTTTCCCCGGTTTCCCCGCCTTCGTCCTGGCCTGCGCCCTCTTCCTGCCCAGACGCCCCAGCCTTTGCCGGATCCGGATCTTGCTTTTTGCTGCAAGCAGCAAAAAGCAGGCAGAACAAAACGGATAATATAACGAGTTTCTTTTTCATCGGTCATTCCCTCCAGCCTGATACATATGGTTCAGCGGACCGTTCCCTTTCCCCAAATCCAACCCATAGGCAATCGCCCCTGTTACATAGGCCTTTGCATCCTCTACGCTCTTTTCTATCCCCTTGCCGCAAGCCAGCCCGCAGGCAATAGCGGAAGACAGCGTACAGCCTGTCCCATGGGTATTTGGATTCTCCAAATGCTCGCCTAGGAACCACATAGGCGTATCCTGGCAAAACAGCAGATCATCTGCGGAAACAAAATCATGCCCACCTTTAATCAAAACACTACCATTGTATTGTAACGCAAATGCCTGGGCTGCGGCAACCCTTTCTTCCCTGGTTTTTATGGTAGTTCCCAACAATAACCCCGTTTCCGGGATATTTGGCGTAAAGAGTTCCGCCATTGGCAAAAGATGCTTTTTGTAATACTCCACCGCTTCCAAATCCATCAACCGTTTGCCGCTCGTAGACACCATGACCGTATCCATCACAATATGCCTGGCTCCAAAGCGCACCAGGCTGTCACGGATCACTTCCATCTGTGCTATCCCAGGTATCATACCTATTTTGACGGCGTCTGGGACAATATCGGTAAATACGCATTCTAATTGTTTTTCCAAAAAATCAGGGGGCGCCGGCAAAACCTCCGCTACCCCTAAGGTATTCTGTGCTGTTAATGCAGTAACCACGCTCTCCCCATACAACCCATGTGCTGCAATGGTCTTTAAATCAGCCTGGATCCCTGCACCGCCGCTACAGTCGCTCCCTGCAATTGTAAGCACGGTCTTCATCGTCCCCCTCCATCCTCATAGGAATTTAACAAGCTACGGAGCTTCCTTACTTCTGCAACAGGATCCTCCGCCTGAAATATCCCTGCGGAAACTGCAAGCCCTCCTGCGCCGCATGACAAAGGCTTCCAGGCATTTTCCGCCGTAATCCCTCCGATTGCCACGTTTGGGATGGGGGCGGCTTTTAGGATTCCACGATACGTTTCCTCTAGGATTGGGGCGGCGTCTTTCTTCGTATCTGTTGGAAACCAGGCCCCGCTGCCCAGATAATCTGCCCCAGCCGCCACAGCATCCTCCGCCTGCTTCACTGTCTTAGCCGTACAACCTATGATCTTTCCCGATCCGAAGAACCTTCTGGCATCTGCTACCGGGATATCCGACTGCCCTAGGTGCACGCCGTCTGCGCCGCACAACGCAGCGATATCCAGACGATCGTTGATTACCAGCTTCGTCTCGAACCTCTTTGTCATCTCCCGTAGCTTCTTCGCGCGCATCAGGTATTCCGCAGACGAGATATCCTTTTCCCTAAGCTGGATCAAATCCACCCCGGCTTCTAACACCGCGGCTATTGTTTTTTCCCCGTAAGAAAGATCTGCAATTACATACAACCAACGGCCCATATATTCCAATCCTTTCCTAACAATGTTATCCTGCCCTCTTTCATGCAAGCATGGCTCGGACAGGATAACCACGATGGCTGAACTATAAAATATCTATGTATTCCCCTGAGAGCGCCTTATTCATGCTTCTGACAGCGCAGAATTTGCCGCACATAGAGCAGGTGTCGTCATGCTCGGGCTTTCTGTCGTCACGGATTTTTCTTGCTGTTTCTGGGTCAATGGCGCATTCCCATTGGGCTTCCCAATCCAATGCCCTGCGGGCGTCCGCCATTTTATCATCCAGCTCCCTTGCGCCGCGTACGCCTTTTGCAATATCTGCTGCATGGGCTGCTATTTTGGATGCGATAATCCCTTGCTTCACATCCTCTACATTTGGCAGCGCCAAGTGTTCTGCTGGCGTGACATAACATAGGAAGGCTGCGCCGTTCTGGGCGGCGATTGCTCCGCCGATGGCGGATGTAATATGGTCGTATCCTGGGGCAATGTCTGTGACAATAGGCCCTAATACATAGAATGGCGCGCCCATGCATATGGTCTGCTGCATCTTCATATTCGCTGCAATCTGATCCATCGGCATATGGCCGGGGCCTTCTACCATGACCTGTACGTCCTTTTCCCAAGCGCGTTTCGTCAGTTCCCCAAGGCGCACCAATTCTTCTATCTGGCACACGTCCGAACCGTCGGCAAGGCAGCCTGGGCGGCAAGCGTCGCCTAAGGAAATCGTAACGTCGTATTCCCGGCAGATTTCAAGGATTTCATCGAAATACTCGTAAAACGGGTTCTCTTCCCCTGTCATGCACATCCATGCAAAGACGAGCGAGCCGCCGCGGGAAACAATATTCATCTTCCGTTTGTGCTTTTTGATCTGCTCAATGGTCTTTCTGGTAATGCCGCAATGGAGCGTTACAAAATCCACGCCGTCTTCGGCATGGAGCCTTACCACATCAATAAAGTCCTTTGCTGTAAGCGTTGCAAGATCCCTCTGGTAATGGATGACAGAATCATAGACTGGGACTGTCCCAATCATTGCAGGGCACTCGGACGTCAGCTTCCGGCGGAATGGGATAGTATCCCCATGGGAAGAAAGATCCATAATGGCATGGGCGCCAAGCTTTACGGCCTCCATGACCTTTGCCATTTCTACCTCATAGTCCTTGCAATCCCTGGATACGCCCAGGTTTACATTGATCTTAGTCTGAAGCATAGAACCTACGCCTTCCGGTTCAATGCAGGTATGGTTCTTATTGGCGCAGATTGCGACCTTCCCTTCTGCAACCAGCGGCATCAGCTCTTCTACCGTCATCCGTTCCTTTTCTGCTACCTTTTTCAATTCCTCTGTTACGATTCCCCTACGGGCCGCATCCATCTGCGTTGCATATTCTCTCATCAAATATCCTCCATATACTAATAAAGTGAAAGAAAGGGGAACGCCGTTCCCAAACAGCGTTCCCCAGACTTTTGTCTATTTTCCGCTCCCTACGACAGTGTTAACTGACAGGTTCAAAGAGTCAGGTTTTAACCTTCTCAACTGCATGGGCAGTCCCTCTGCGTATGATTCTATTGTATCCGATTCCATTGCAACACCTATCATAACGAATCGCAGGATATTTGTCAAGCTATTTGCCCTCGGAAGCCTTCCATTCCCAATTGCGGATTTCTTCCAGATCCTGGCCATATTCCGTAATGTACTGCTTGTGCTCAATCAGCTTGTTGTTCATCTTCTGGATCAGATGCGCGCCTTTGTTGCCAAGCTGCGGCAGATGCATAACCGCATCTTTTACAAGGTTGAAACGGTCAATCTGGTTCTGTACACGCATATCGAACGGAGTTGTAATCGTCCCTTCCTCCAAGTAACCATGCACAGAAAGGTTCCGGTTATGGCGGTTATACGTCAATTCGTGGATCAAGGTCGGATATCCGTGGAATGCAAAGATAATCGGCTTATCCTTTGTAAACAGCATGTCATATTCACGATCGCTCAAGCCATGCGGATGCTTTGCGTCAGATTCAAGCTTAAACAGATCGACAACATTGATCACACGTACCTTCAGTTCCGGCATTTCATCCCGCAGGATTGTAACAGCCGCGATAGTCTCTAACGTCGGCGTATCGCCGCAGCATACCATAACAACATCTGGTTCGTCGCCTGCGTCGCTGCTTGCCCATTCCCAGATGCTAATCCCCTGCGTACAGTGTTTTACCGCCTGTTCCATAGTCAGCCACTGGCAGCTTGGATGTTTGGATGCAACGATTGCATTTACATAGTTCTTGCTCTTGATACAGTGATCAAAGCAGGATAACAGGCAGTTGGTATCTGGCGGCAGATACATACGTACCACGTCTGCCTTTTTGTTTGTAATATGATCCAAGAACCCTGGATCCTGATGGGTAAACCCATTGTGGTCCTGCTGCCATACATTGGAAGTCAGGATAAAGTTCAAGGAAGCAATCGGCTGCCTCCAGGAAAGCTGGTTTGTAACCTTCAGCCATTTTGCATGCTGCGCAGCCATAGAATCCACAATACGGATAAACGCTTCGTAGCTTGCAAAGAACCCATGGCGCCCAGTCAGCAGGTATCCTTCCAGCCATCCCTCGCACATATGCTCGCTCAGCATACTGTCCATAATACGGCCGTCCCTTGCCAGGCAGTCGTCATTATCCAAAAGGTCTGCATTCCAGTCACGGTTTTCTTCCTCAAACGCATGATACAAGCGGTTTGACATTGTTTCATCCGGCCCGAAAATACGGAAGTTCCTGTTCTCTTTGTTCAGCTTAAAGATATCGCGGATATAACGGCCAAGCTCGATCATATCCTGTGCCTTCGTACGCCCTGCTTCCACCTCAATGCCATAATTGCGGAAATCCGGAAGGCGCAGATCTTTCAACAGCAGGCCGCCGTTTGCATGGGGATTATCCCCCATACGGGCGCTCCCCTTTGGCGCAAGCTCTTCCAACTCAGGGATCAAACGTCCATTGTCATCGAAAAGCTCTTCTGGACGGTAGCTTTCCAGCCATTCCTTCAACTGGTCGAGATGTTCTGGCTTTTCCATGGTCATCGGCACCTGATGGGCGCGGAATGTCCCTTCAATCTGCTGCCCGTCTACAAATTTCGGTCCTGTCCATCCCTTTGGCGTACGAAGCACGATCATCGGCCAAACTGGGCGTTCTGGATCATTCTCTTTCCGTGCATGTTCCTGGATGGCTTTGATATCTTCAATCGCATGATCCATTGCCTCAGCCATCTTCCGGTGCATTTCCATCGGCTCGTCGCCCTCTACGAAATAAGGCTTCCAGCCGCAGCCCTTGAAGAAGCTTTCCATCTCCTCATGGGAAATACGTGAGAAGATCGTCGGGTTGCTGATCTTATACCCATTCAGATGCATAATCGGTAAAACAGCGCCGTCTGTCATCGGGTTTAAGAACTTATTGGAATGCCAGGAAGTCGCAAGCGGGCCAGTTTCTGCCTCGCCGTCTCCGACAACTGCAACAGCAATCAAATCCGGGTTATCCAAAACAGCGCCGAACGCGTGGGCGATGGAATAACCAAGCTCGCCGCCTTCGTTGATAGAACCAGGTGTTTCTGGCGCACAGTGGCTTGGGACGCCGCCTGGGAAGGAGAACTGCTTGAACATCTTCTTCATGCCTTCTTCATCTTGGCTGATATTTGGATAGAACTTGCTATACGTCCCTTCCATATATGTATTAGCAATCATAAAGTTTCCGCCATGTCCAGGGCCGGAAAGGTAAATCATATCAAGATCATAACGTTTGATCGCGCGGTTGCAATGGACATAAATAAAGTTCTGGCCTGGAACCGTGCCCCAATGTCCCACGATTTTCTTCTTTACATGTTCCATCGTCAGGGGTTCTTTCAACAGCGGGTTGTCCAGCAGATAGAGCTGGCCTGCAGAAAGATAATTCGCCGCCCTCCAATAGGCGTCCATTTTCTGCAAAAGCTCATCCGACAACGGCTGCTTTTCCAGGCATGTTGTAACATCAGACATTTCAATTCTCTCCTTTCATATCCTCCTCTTTTATGTGACACTATAAGTATACAACTACAAAGCCTTTTCTGCAATCACAGGATGGAAGAAAATACAAAAAAACATTGCCCGGCCAGCTACGGCATTGAAGACAGGCTTTTCATAATCCTCCAAGCTTAAAGGCTAACCGCACAGCTTATGCGCAGTTAGCCTTTGTTGTCGTAACGTATACGCTCCTTCCTATTCCTGCTGCAGCACTTCGATTGCCTTCTGCACCTGGTTGTCATGCATTGGGTTGTACGTTTCGTCACTTTCCTCTAAATATTTATATTCCAGTTCGATATCTGGAGCAATCCCGACCTCATGGATATAATTCCCTTTCGGAGTGAAATATTTGGCCATCGTCACCTTCACGGCGCTCCCATCCTCAAGTGGGATAATGGTCTGGACAATCCCTTTCCCAAACGATTTTGTGCCAATCAGCGTCCCATATCCATAATCCTTCACCGCGCCTGCAAAAATCTCAGACGCACTGGCGCTGTTCTCATTGATCAGGACTGCCATTGGGATATCCATGCATTCCTTATCCGATTTGTAATCAGAACGGTTCCCATATTTATCCTCGGTATAGACCACAAGGCCTTCCGGCAGGATGTCATCTAACATGGTGCACACCGACTGCAGCACCCCGCCAGGGTTATCGCGCAGATCCACAATCATAGACTTCATCCCGTTCCCCTGCATCTCCGTGATGGCCTCTTCAAACTGCTCTGGCGTCGACTCCGCAAATTCTGAAATCTGGATGAAACCAATATCCCCTTCTAGCATCTGATATTGGACCGTCGGGACTTCAATCTGCCTACGCTCTACATCCATCTCGACATAATCGGCTTCCCCTTCCCGGATCAGCCTAAGATGCACGGCGCTTCCCTCTTCCCCTTTGATATGTGTGACAACTTCAGCTAATTCCATATCGCTGATATCCAGATCCTTTACCTGGGCGAGGATATCCCCATCTTTCATGCCCGCCTCCTCGGCCGGAGTCCCTGGATATACATGGCGGACGGTGATCACCTTGGTCTTTGCGTCCTGGTTCAAAACGACGCCAATCCCAAAATAAAGCCCAGACGTGCTCTCATGAAACGACGCATATTCCTCCGCTGTAAAATAATTGGAATACGGATCGCCAAGACCGCTGACCATCCCGGCATATACGCCCTCTGCCATCGCATCCTTATCAACTGCTTCATAATAGTATTCGTCAATCAGGTCGGCAATCTCTGACATCTTTTTTTCGACGCTGCTGTCGAAGACCCTCTGCTCTTCTTCGGCCTGGTTCTCTTTTGGCTCGGCTGCAAGGCCTTCCCTCTCCTTGGGCGCAACCACAAAACGCAGCGCCAATGTCAACGCTGCTGCGGCAAGGACTGTCGCCATTACGCCTGCCGCCATGCCCCTGGCAAAGTCAGACTTCCTCTTCCGGGGCTTTTGTTCCCCAAACCCTTCTAGTTCCCACTCCTCCGGATCAAATTGCTCCATATCCATCACAGTACCTCTTTTCTCTCTACAATATCATACTCTCAGATGCTTGCGTATCGTCATCCGGCTTCCTAAAAACCCAATACCTACACCCAAAACAAGCCCTACTGGAACCAGCGTGGAGAATACCTGCCCTACGGGAAGGAAATCCAAAATCCCATTTAACCACCGGAATTTCTCCGCCACATACAGGATTACCCGCCGGTACATAATAAAAAGCACCGCTAAGGGAAGCGCTGAACCGATGATCCCGATTAAGATCCCTTCCACAAGGAACGGCGCGCGCACGAAGTAATCCGTCGCCCCTATCAGCTTCATAATCGCAATCTCCTCCCGGCGGACCGCAATCCCTACCGTGACGGTATTGCTGATCAAAAAGACGGCCACGCATAATAAAATCAGGATGATGCCCGCAGATACATAGCCAATCAAGCGGTTGAAATCCGTCAAGGTATTTGCCGCAGCCTCAGAGCTTTTGACCTCCTGTACGCCATCTAAGGATTGAAGGTATGTAACAAGCGCCTGCTGCATCGAAATGTCGTTCATATATACTTCAAAATGCGCAGAATTGGCAAGCGGGTTGTCTTCTGCAAAATCATCTGCAATTTCCTGCGCATCGTCAAAATATATCTTCTTGAACTCTTCCCAGGTCTGATCGGCAGATACAAATTCCTTCCGGGATACCTCGACCCGTTTGTCAATCTGTTTCCCAATCGCATCTATCTGCTCCTCGGTAGCGCCATCATCGAAAAATACCGTAACGGCAACCCCAGACTCCACCTCGCGTACGACGCTTTGGAAATTCACCACTACAGAATAGAATATGCCAAATAAGAAAATACATGCAGACATCGTAGCAATTGATGCAAGGGAAAACATTTTATTCTTCCAGATATTCCTTACCCCTTGCCATAAGGTATATAAAAATGTACTAATCCTCATAACTGCCACCTGCCTGTTCATCGCCTACAACCACGCCTTGGTTCATCGTAATGACGCGCTTGCCCATTGCTTTTACGATTTCCCTGTTGTGCGTGACCACCAGGACCGTCGTCCCCCGCTGGTTGATCTCATCCAAAAGCTTCATAATCTCCCAGGCGTTATGGGCGTCCAGGTTCCCCGTAGGCTCATCCGCCAGCAGAAGCCGCGGCTCATTGACCAAAGCCCTTGCAATCGCCACACGCTGCTGCTCCCCGCCAGAAATCTCCTTGGGGTACGATTTATACTTCGCCGCAAGCCCGACCAAAGACAGTACGGCAGGAACGCGCTTGCGCATCGTCTTAACTGGTATCCCGATCACACGTTGGGCAAACGCCACATTCTCATAGACGTTCCGATCCTTCAGCAGGCGGAAATCCTGGAACACGACGCCAAGCTTCCTGCGGAACCTCGGGATCTCCTTATGCCGCACGTTCCCCAGCTTCTGCCCGTTTACCCAGATAACGCCTTTGGTAGGCTCAAGTTCTTTCAGCAGCAATTTTACCAGCGTCGATTTCCCGGAACCGCTGTCCCCCATTACAAAGACAAATTCCCCTGGCGCAATATGCAGGCTCACATCATTCAAGGCAGGGATCCCTGCCGCATACGATTTGCTGACATGATCAAGTTTTATCATTCGGACCTCCTAATAATCCAGCGTTTCCATATACTTCATGTATTTTACAACCATCAGCGCAATCTTAAACGTAATGGCGTCTTCAAAGACCCGCAGATCCAGCCCCGTGCTCTTTTGCAGCTTATCGAGGCGGTAGACTAGGGTGTTGCGGTGGATATAGAGCTGCCTGGAGGTTTCCGAAACATTCAGGCTGTTCTCAAAAAATTTATTGATCGTAGTCAGCGTCTCTTCATCAAATTCATCCGGCGACTTCCCATCGAAGATTTCTTTGATAAACATCTTGCACAAAGGGATGGGGAGCTGGTAAATCAAACGGCCAATGCCCAACGTGGAATAAGCGATGACATTGCGTTCCTCAAAGAAAATCTTCCCTACGTCCAACGCCATCCGGGCTTCCTTATAAGAACGTGACACCTCTTTGATCTCATTAACAATCGTACCGTATGCGATATGGGTCTCCGGCTCTTCCCCAGTGGTATGGAACAGCCCCAGGATAACCTCGGCCGTCCGGTTCAGTTCCTCGTACCCTTCATTTTCCATCACCTCTTTTACGACAATGATATTCTTCTCATCGACTGCCGTAATGAAATCCCTGGACTTACCCGCCAGCAGGCCGCGGACTTTCTCCAGCTCATTCCCATCCTTCTCCCGGTTTGTTTCCACGATAAAGACGACGCGCCTGGCCTCCGTATCAATGTGCAGCTTCTTGGCCCGGTTGTAAATATCTACCAAAAGCAGGTTATCCAACAGTAAGTTCTTTACAAAATTATCCTTATCGAAACGCTCTTTATAAGCTACCAGTAAATTCTGGATCTGGAAGCTTGCAATTTTACCTACCATATATACATCATCGCTGTCGCCGTTGGCGAGCAAGATATATTCCAACTGATGTTCATCAAATACTTTGAAAAACTGGCATCCCAAAAATACCTGGCTGTCCGCCGGGGATTCCACAAACGCCAATGCGGCTGTGACATAACTGTCCGTATCCTGGAATGTAGACGCAAGCACTTTGCCTTCCGTATCAATAATACATAAATCAATCCTGGTAATCCCCTTTAACCCGTCAATCGTACTCTGAAGTATCTGATTTGAAATCATTCGCTCACTCCTTTTCTATTTCTTTTGCTTGGGCCCATCCAACGATACTGCTGGCTCCTATATGCCCTTATCCCTATGCAACTTTCACAAAGTATAATCTCTCTTTTGAACAAAATAAATGGACTTAATTGGTATTTTAATATAAATCCACAAAAAAAGAAAGAGAAAATCCATAATTTTTTATGCATTTCCTCGATTTTCTTTTCCCAGGCTCATGAATCCGACATAGGCATAGTGCACAATTTATTACTATCCATCCTTCCGCCAGCAATTTCCATCCGATTCTCAATGCCCCCGGTACTCTATAAAGCCTTCTCCTAACACTTCCCTCACATCGCCTACAATGACAAACGCATCCCGATCTACCTGGTAAATGATTTCCTTCAGTAAGATAATCTGCTTCTTAGAAACGACGCAGTACAGCATACACTTATCTTCCCCAGAATACATCCCCTTTGCTTCTAAGCCGGTCACGCCGCGATCGAGGCGTTCCATAATCATCCTTGCCGCCTCTGCATACTTATCTGTAATAATATAAGCAGCCTTGGAGAATTTCATGCCCTCTAATATCGTATCCGTCACCTTAGACGTAATAAAAATCGCAACGATCGCATACATAGAAGGACGCAGGCCGAATACATACAGCCCCACCAATACAACGATCCCATCCAATACCTGCATAAGCTGGGCAACCGAATAATGCTTCAGCTTGCACTGGATCAAGACCGCCACCATTTCCGTCCCCCCTGTCGTGGCGTTCGCCCAGAGGATCATCCCCATGGACACCCCGGTCAGCACGCCGCCGAATACTGAGGCCAGGATATAGTCGCCGCTCACAAAATCAATTTCCGGGATCACATACAGCCAGGCTGACAAAAGCATCGTAGCAATCACCGTCCTTGCGATAAACCCTTTCCCTTTGACCCGCAGCGCAATCAGAAATACCGGGATATTCAACGCCAGGTTTGCAAACCAGAGCGGGATCCCACCCTGATAGAACGCGCCTGTCCAACTCTTCAGTAAAATAGCAATACCAGTGAACCCGCCCGTAACCAAGCCGATCGGGTCAAAAATACATTTGATCGTAAAAGCCAAAAGCCCCGTCCCAACAACGATCACAAAATACAAAAACATTGGGTACTTCCTGCCCATAAAAAACCTGCTCATGTTACACTACCTCACTCATCTTTCTTATTATAGCGCAGCAGCATACTGTGCATCATCCCTTTGTGGATCAGCTTCTTAGCTAGGCCGGCCACATCCGGCTTCCCTTTGCGGAATGCATAATCTGCGCCAAGCCCATACCAGATCTTAGCATTAAACTTATGCTTGTTGTCTTTCAGGAAGTATTCCTGATCTGGAGTGGATACCACGGACAAGATGACGTCTGGCTCTGCAATATTGATTTCATTGATTACCGCATCGTAATCCCCTGTACAGTCTGCCAGCGCATACGTCCCAACTACCTGGATCTTATCGTATTCCTGAGCCAAAAAGGCCTGCAGCCCCTCCACCTGCGCCCCAGTATCCCCTAACAGATATACCGTACGGTTATTCCTGGTAGCGCGCTTCATAAACTCCCGTTGAAATTCATGCTCCGTCGTTTCCCGCATCCTTTGGGCGGAAGCCACGCCCGCAGCCTTTAAAATCTCTTTATCACTGATAATTGCCAAATCCATGCTTTCTATACATTCCCTCAGAAGATAGTCTTCCTGCGCCTTTACCAGTATCTCCATGGTAACCGTTTCCACGGTATTCATAATAGTTGTATTCAAAAATCCCTCGATCTGGAGCATCGCTTCCCTTACGGTGTAATTATCCAGCAGCAAGCCCAGAATTTCCAATTTTTTTATCATATAACACCCAATCTAATGATCTATGCCGTCTAAAAGTACTTAAGAAGTATACCAAATCAAGGAAATTTTTTCAACCATTGAATTTCTGCACATTAAGGGGCACATAGCGTGGCTCATTGCTCGCGGGAATAAATAATTAACAGAATTTTTTACAAAAAAACATTATTTTTCCTTCACTTCAAAAATCGACATTTTTCAATATTTTTCCCCAAAATTATCCACATTATGACAAGTGTACAAAACAAACGTTTCTTTTTCTCCATTTTTCGCTGGGTTTTTTTCTGGTTTTTTTGTGGATAATGTTAATAACTTGGTGTATAACTCATTTTTTTGGATTTTTTGGCGGCTGTGAATGTGGATAACTTTTGGATAACATTTCTTGTTTATGAAAATTTTGTGCATTTTTTCCCACCCCTTTCTCCACGTATGTTGCGCGCCATTTTTATCCAAAATTATTATTCACATAATAATCACAATTGTGTAATAATTCTGATAATAGGCCGCCCTCCAGAAGCTTCCTTGGACGCCAGCTCTCTTTGCACTGTTAAAACAATTCCTTGCGCCCAACAGAGGTTTTTTGCCTCATGAGCCGCACATTCTGTATGAAATGGAAAAAGAGCCATGCATATACGCATAGCCCTTTCTCCTGCCTATCCTTTATTCTATCCTGCTTATGTAACGGCCGGCCAACCCAGCCCGTTATAGTTCCTAAAAAATCCTACGGACTGCGACAATCGCCCTGTAGTTTGCAGGGGATGTATACTTAATCCCGGTCGCTTCTGTGCTGGCATGGACAATGGTATTGTTGCCAACATAAATGCCGACATGCCCGCTATAACATACAATATCCCCAGGCTGCATTGCATCTGCGCTTACGCCATAGCCAACGCCCTGTAATGCGCTAGAAGAATGTGGCAGCCCTACGCCAAACGCTGCATATACGCTCATAACAAAACCAGAGCAATCCGCCCCATTCGTCAGGCTTGTGCCGCCCCATACATAGGGGTTCCCTACGAACTGGCACGCATAATTAGCAACTGCCTGTCCATTCCCGCCGCTTGGCGGTGCATAAGACCTGCTAGAGCCTGCGGAAGATCCGCCACCGGAAGATCCCGAAGATCCAGATGATCCGCCAGACCTCTCCTGTGCTGCTCTCCTTGCTGCTTCTTCCGCCGCCTTCCGTTCTTCTTCCTCTTTCTTCAGGCGCGCTTCCTCTTCTTCCTTCGATTCTGCTACAATGTAATGGGTGCTGCAATCTACAAATTCACTGGATACCCAGCCATCGCCTTCTTCAATCGCTACCTTAACCCATCCGTCTTTTTCTTCAATTACACTCAGTTCTTCTCCTTCCGGCACCTGGCCTAGAAGTTCTGCTTCGATATTGGCATCGGTACGGACATTCAATGTCTGTGTCGTAACATCTGCAACCCTATGCCCTACAGATTTTGCTAAATCAGCATCGCCGAGCACAAGAAATTCTGACTTAATATAGCCTTCTACATTACCAGAGTGGATTTTGTACCAATCTCCTTCTGTCCCTAATACAGTGCAGGCAGAATTGTTGTACAGCTTCCCAAGCACCTCTCCATCTTCTCCTGCTACAGAACGCACATTTACATAATTATCAACCTGGGCAATCGCAATGTCATCATATTCAGACTTCTTAACCGGGACTTCGTTCTGTACGTCCTGGATGGATGTATCAGCCGTTACTTCCGGCTCCTCGTTCAAAGAACTTGCAATAATCTTTGAAATCCCTGCAGTCGCAGAACTGTCGGTCCCCTGCTTCTCTGTAGCCCCTGCTTCCTCGGCTGCTGCAATCAAGTTCCCTGCCCCTGCGCTTACGGCTGCATGAGCCATAAGAGGCGTGCTGGTTAATACGACTGCAGCTGTCAAACAGCAAGTGGTTGCCCTTCTGATTGAATTTCTGTTCATCTTATCCTCCATTTTATCCTTATTATCGTTTTATTAACACAAATCTTATTAGTATTCTACATTTGTTACAAATTTATTACGTTTCATATTATAGCAAAGGATAAGCTTTATGTCAACCGTAATCTTTTACAAAAATAAGGCAAAATATAGGAATAGAAAGACCATCTTCACCGAAGGCTGCACCCACGCAAGGCAGCCATTGTGTTTTTTGCCGCCCCGATGTATAATAATAGGCAATTGTGAAACGTTCTTTAGAAGCCACGTAACCTGGCCGATAGATACATCAGACATGAGGTTTCACAATCACCTAATGTATCACAATCCAGAAAGGAGGCATAAAAATGGATATTGCATCATTGTCGACATCTTTAAGTATGGCAACTGTGGCAAACGAAGCCAGCATCTTAATGTTAAGCAAGCAGCTCGACAGCTTTGAAGAAATGGGCGCGTCCATGGTAAAGCTGATGGAGCAATCCGTTAACCCACATGTAGGCGGGAACATTGATATTTCTATCTAAGATATGGTTCCAGATAAGGAAAGCTTTTCCTGATCATTTTGGAATCCCGCCGCTGTCGTTACCATAAAAGCAGCCGCGCACAGGCAGCGCGATACCATCTCGTATCTTGCGCCCGCCTGGCGCGGCTATTTTTATATCCATTCCATCAAAATCTGCAGCCCCATCATCGCAAACGTAAGGAGGACGGCGGCTACAAGCGCTAACGTAACCATCCGCTCCCTGTCCCCGCCGCGGAACATCTGCCTGACGTAATTCCATCTGCCGTTAATTTTACTGATGGCAACGTACACGCCAGCGGCGCCGCATGTCGTGCCAACCGCGATTACGCCCCAAATCATAATCCCAAACAGGAATATCAGCAATTCACCGCCCTCCATCACAGCGGCAAACCCACCCTGCGGGATCTGCTGCGTCTGTTCCGGCATAGAACCAGCCATACGTTCTAGCATCGGAAGCAAGGAGCTTAACGCCACACTCGTCACATTTAACGTAAAATGCGCCAACATGGAACTAAAGATGCTCCCTGTAGCTTCTACCAAAAACGCCAGGTAAACGCCTAATGCAAAGGCGTACATAAACTGGTTCAGGTTCATGTGCATACATCCAAAGAGAAACGCGCTGAGCAGGATGGCTGGCAGCATCCTGCTCCTTTTATAGGTCTGGAACAGTAAGCCACGGAACATAAATTCCTCTACTACGGCAGGCAGCATGGCAATCAGCAATACGCTTAAGCCAAACCCCTGCCCCTGCATCATGTCCGCTACAGCCGCCGTGCCAGAACTAGTAAACAGCATAGATATCGCGTTCAGTACGATAATCATAGGATACATCAAGTATGTGCATACCACTACCAGCACAATGGTGGCAACATCCAGCCTCCGGTGCGGGATTAATTCCCCCAAGGCAATCCCTTTCTTCTTACAGTACAATAGCCCTGGCACGCAAATCAACGACTGGGATAAAAGGATGCTTACCCAGACGGGCAGGCTAGATAGAAACGGGATCCAGCTTGCCAGAGCCCCAATTCCTAAGCTTATACTAATGTATATCACAGTTACCAATAGAAACAAGCGGTTTATGCTTTTATTCCTGCCCATACCATCACACTTTCTGGATACTTTGCCCTGTTATTAGGATCTTCCGTTCCTTGTACAAGTGACCGACCGCTCGCTTAAATGCATTCTTGCTCATTTTAGCTTCCTGCATAATGGTTTCCGGCGAAGCTTTGTCATTGAACGGCAGGACGCCGCCATACTGTTCTATCAAATCCATGACTTGCACCGCGTCTTGATCAATCTGTTTATAAGCCTTATCGCGCAACGTCAGATCCAGCTTGCCATCTGGCTTTACGCCAACCACCCTCGCCTCTACCTCAGCCCCGATTTTAAAAGCGCTGTGATCTTCATGGGAAGGGATCAACGCCGAATAGCAATTGTCTACCGCCACAAAAGCCCCGAAGTTATCGCTTAGGTCATACACACGCCCTTTCACCATATCCCCAGATGCATACGGGGAATCTGACCGCATCAAAGTATACAGTTCTTTCATGCTGGCACAGAGGCGGCCGCTCTTATCAATGTAGAGCCTGACAAGCACCTCGTCTTCTTCCTTCACTTTCCCAGCCTGCTCCTTATATGGAAGGAACAGATCTTTTTCAAGCCCCCAGTCCAAAAAAGCCCCTATCTTCTGGACAGATACTACTGTAAGGACCTTCACCTCTCCCATCTTCAGCTTCGGTTCCCGGATCGTTGCAATCACCCTGTCCTTGGAATCCTTGTAGATGAATACCTCTAGTTCATCCCCAATCTCTGTCCCATCCGGGACCTGCTTCCCAGGAAGGAGGACCATATGCTCCTCCTTGCCCCGTTCTGCCAGGTATATCCCAAATTCCACTTGTTTTGCTACAACCAACGTCTGTTTCTCACCCAATCGGATCATCGGCTTCCCTCCAACTCTTCCATTTCAATAATGGCATAAGGTTTCCCTTCCTTATCTGCCAGATTTACAGTTACTTTCCCATCTGTCCTTGCTGCCAGAGGATAAATCACATCCCCATACACGGCTGCCTTGCGGTATTCCGCCCTCATCCTTCCAATCTCAAACCCCATTGGCAGGTACTCCTGCGCCATGCCCACATATTTCCCATTGTTGACATGGGAATTAGTGTCAATATGGTACTTATGTACCGAAAACTCCTCCTGGCGTTCCATCCGTTCCGGCAATATCAGCTTCTTCGCCCTGGGTTCTTCCATCGAAAGACGCGGCGACAGCTGATAAGCCTTGCCCATCTCTGGGAGCAGCTTCGCCGGCCTTCCTTTCTGCAGATCGAGCAATACCCAGACAGAATCCGCGAATGCCAAGGCTTCCCCATCCGCCCCCTCCATCATAAAATTACGGTAGCCCAAAAACCCTTTGAAACCATATGGCCAGGTACGTACCACGATATGCTCCCGATACTGTGGGTAGCGGTTCGCCTGGATTTGCCAGGAAGCCAATACCCATGCTACCTGATGCTCCGCCAGGTACTGGATCCCAACGCCTAACTCTTCCGAATGGAAGAAGCTGCAATCCTGGAAATAATCAATGACCGCGCTTAAGGTCATCTTCCCCTGGCTGTCCACCTCACTGTAACGCACCCTGCTCTCAAACTGATACATAACCTTCCCTTTCCTATTTTCTTATGATAGAAAAAGCCCCATCACACAAGTGATGGGGGATTAGCTGGCCCACAAGGATTCGAACCTTGAAATGACGGAGTCAGAGTCCGTTGCCTTACCATTTGGCGATGGGCCATTGCTTGTCAACAAAATGTATTATATACGAGTTCCACCAGAAATGCAAGCACTTTTTTAAAAAATTTTAATTTTCCCGTCAATTAAGGCAAATTCCTGTAAATCCCCGGTTTCCAAGCCTGCGCTCCCACTGGTCCCTTCTGTAATCGCAGTACGGATGGATTCTAATTGATCGACAGGGACAATCGTTTCCACTACCACCTTATCCGTATACGATGTGTCAATCGTATGGATCTGGCGCTGTGCCAGGATATACTGAATTTTACCAACCAACGTATAATCGGTTTCAACCCAAAGCTTCCTGCCCTGGGATTTTTCAATGACAATACTATTCTTAAGCCCTTCCTGGACAGCCTTCTGGTACGCGCGTACCAACCCGCCTGTCCCTAAGAGAACCCCGCCGAAATAACGCGTCACTACCACCGCGGCATTGTGGATCTCCTCTTTCAAAAGGATCTCCAACATCGGCCTGCCTGCCGTCCCGCCTGGTTCCCCGTCATCACTGAACCGCTGGAGGCTCTGATCCTTCCCCGCCACAAACGCATAGCAATTGTGCCTGGCGTCCCAATACTGCTTTTTCATCCTGCTGACAAAGCCAAACGCTTCTTCTTCTGTTTCAATACATTCTAACGTAGCGATAAACCGGGACTTCTTCTCTACGATTTCCCCGCTTCCGCCTTGGTATAACACCTTAACTGGCCAACGTTCCATTGGGTATGCCTCCTTCCCTGCGCTCGCCACCTGCTGCGCCCTTTCGCCATTATACAGGAAACAGGACAGGATTTCAACCAGTAGGCGCGTATTGTTTGGACGTAACAAAGGGCATAGACAGGATCCGCCCATGCCCTCTATATCACCTATCCTAGCTTACTTTTTAATTTTAAATTCGATCTTGCTATCACTCAGACGCCATTTCCCCGACCTTTTGATGTAAACATTCAATACCGCCTTATCTCCTGCCCATTTCTTCAGATTTAAATTCTTCAACGTGAACTCCCCGTATTTATTTGCTGTTACACGTTTTGTCTTCTCCTTCGTCCTCAGGTTCTGAAGTTCCACGCGGGCTCCCGGATGCGTCCTGCCTGTTATCTTCTTCGTATTCTTGGTAATCTGCCCTTTGCCCTTTGGGCTTAACAGCGTTATCTTGAAATTATCCTGTAAAGTGATTTGCTCCGCCAGCCATCCTTTCTTCGCTTTTGATTTCTTCAATAGGTGGGCGGGAAGCTTGCTCCTTAATTCTTTTTCCGTCAGCATGTTACATGTAAATCCGCAACTATTATACCGTAATTTGGTCAATTTCTTCATATTGGGCAGTTTCTTTATCCGGTTCTCCCTTACCCCGAGTTCCCTTAGGTTCTTAAGATCCTTTACCCCATCTATATTTGTCAGACAATTATCTTCTGCCCACAATACTTCTAATCTTGTAAGCTTCTTTACAAATGAAATGTCCTTCAGATTATTTCCGCCCAAATATAATCTTTCCAAACCCTTCAGCGTTTTCACCTGGGATGCATCTTTCAGATAGTTATCCATGGCATCCAGTATCTGCAGTTTCTTCAGCTTCTCAACCCCAGCTAAGCTTGCCAACCGATTGGATGGGACATACAGACATTGCAGTTCCGTCAATCCAGAGAGTTCTTTCAAGCTTCTCATCTTATTATATTCCAGATCTAACGACCTTAATTTCTTCAGTTCCCCAAGCCCTTGGATATTTGTCATCATATGCCCGCCCAGATCCAGGTATTCCAAATTGCTAAGACATCCAATCCCTTGCAAACTCTGGACATACCCATAATTTATACCTACATCCAATTCACGGATCCCCAACGCTTCCTGCCGCGTAAAGGTTTCTGTCTTCTTCTTTCCCAATTCATCCACCAGAATACATTGATAAAGCGCCTTATCTGGTATTCCTGTCTTATCATTCTTAATCACTTCATCCCCTGTGCCAACAGCAGCGCTGGCTGCTAAGGCAGACGAAGGCTGGAAAGTTGCTATACACATACATAATACCGCCAATACCGCTATTACACTTTTTTTCATCATAAAAACCCCCTAACCTAAAACATTTACCTATAAAAATCCGTTCCACACATATTTATCTATTTGGGAATCGCAATCGTAGCCTGCTGTAACACTGGATCTGTAATCCATTATTCCATTCTATCCGCTATCCTTAATAAAGGGCATGGTCCAAAAACTCCCCATGCCCTCCGTATCACCTGCTCTACCTTATTTTTTCACTTTAAATTCGATCCGGTTCCTGCCCAGATGCCAGGTATTTGATCCTTTGCCTTTAATGTAAACATTCAACGCAGCCTTATCTCCCACCCATTTCTTCAAATTTAAATTCTTTAGAGTAAATTCCCCATTTTTATTTACTTTTACCCGTTTTGTAGTCTTCTTCGTTCTCAGATTCTGAAGTTCCACGCGGGCTCCAGGATATGTCCTGCCTGTTATCATTTTTGTATTCTTTGTAATCTTCCCCTTACTCTTCGGGCTTATCAGTGTTACTTTAAAATTGCTGTCTTGGATACTGCTTTGCCCTGCGAGCCACTCTTTTTTCGATTTCGACTTCTTCAATAAATGGGCAGGGAGTTTGCTTCTTAGTTCTTTTTCTGTCAGCATGTTATTTATAAATACGCAACTGTAATACTGCAATTTGGTCAGCTTCTTCATATTGGGCAGTTTCTTCAACTGGTTATCCCTTACACAGAGTTCCCTTAGGTTCTTCAGATCTTTTACCCCATCTATATTTGTCAGACGGTTATCCTCTACCCACAACCCCTTTAATTTTGTAAGCTTCTTAACAAATGAAATGTCTTTCAGAGCATTCCCGCCCAAATATAATTTTTCTAAATTCTTCAGCGTTTTCACCTGGGATGCATCCGTCAGACGGTTATCCATGGCATCCAGCACCTGCAGCTTTTTCAGCTTCTCAACCCCAGCCAAGCTTGCCAAGCGGTTTGAAGGGACATACAGACATTCTAGTTTGGTCAGACCAGAAAGTTCTTTCAAGCTTCTCACCTTATTATATTCCAGATTTAATGACCTTAATTTTTTTAATTCACCAACCCCACTGATATTGGTCAATAAAAGGCCGCCCAAATCCAAAGATTCCAAATTAGCCAGATAGCCGATCCCCTTCAGGCTCTTGACAGCCCCATGGTCTATACTTACCTCTAAATAGCGGAGTCCCATTGCTTCCTGCCTGGTGAAGGTTTCCGTTTTTTTCTTCTCCAATTCATCCAGGATACATTGATAAAGCGCCTTATCCGGTATTCCTGTCTTGTCATTCTTAATCACTTCATCCCCTGTGCCAACAGCAGCGCTGGCTGCTAAGACAGACGACGGCTGGAAAGTTGCTATACACATACATAATACTACCAATACCGCTATTACACTTTTTTTCATCATAAAAACCTCCTATCTAAAACATACATCCATAAAAAACTGTTTGCCACATATTTATCTATTTTGGAATCGCAATTGTAGCCTGCTGTAACACCGGATCTGTATATCCATTATCTCTCATATAACTCTTGATCCTGATAATTTTAAAGACTGCCTTGTCTTTATACGCGGCATTCAAAGCTTCTAGGATTTCATACCCATCACCACACACATCTTCTTTCAAAGACAACAGGCTATATTCTGTTGCTTTTACCGCAACCTTATATCTCCCTGGGTAGTAATCAATATTATCTGGATTATTATCATCCGTTGCTCCATCATGTTTTATTAATACACCATATTTATCGGTTGTGGAATGTGCAAAAACATCAGTCATTGTATGCAATCCGCACCCAAACAAAAACAATTTCTGGTTTCTTTTTGTGTTATCTTTTAAAATAGTTGCATATTTTTTTCTCAACTGAGCAATATCAGCTATAAGTTCTCCAAAAGTTTTTTCGTCCATACCCATAAAGTCGCTATATTGATATGATGATAAACTCGCGCCATCATCTACAGCTATTGTTGTAACCATTTCAAATACAGCAACATAATTCATCAATTCCTTTCTATAATGATCTTCCCATTTCCCATGCCATCTGGAATGCTGTTTCCCTCCCCTTAAATCATCATCATTATCTGGATACACAATACCTTGCTTTATGACATTTATCTCATCACTAGTGAATTTGGCAACAGCATTCCCTTTATCGGCAGCCGCCTTATGATTTTTTCCATTCCATCTTCCCTCTACATATGCTTCATCCGTTTCCACAGAAGCAAATTCCTCTGGTTCTTCCGTATTCTCTGGTATCTGGGCGGCTTCTATACCTTCCCCTGGCACATAGCTTTCTGCAAAGGCATCGTAATATTCCATGGCATACCCTGCGTCGAGCAGTCCGCACTCCTCCGTTCCTTCGATGTTCTTTGCGCTATGCCGGATCAACTGGCGGATGAACTCATGATCCTTCTGCGGATCCTTTTCCCACAATAACGACGCAACCCCTGTTACATGCAGTACGGCTATGCTAGTTCCATGCGTAACCATACTCCCATTAAAGAAACTAGCTGCAAGGATCCGTTCCCCTGGCGCGGCGACATCTAGTTCTTCCCCAGTATTGCTGAAATCGCTGATTTCTGCCTCCGGGCTTGTAGCAGCCACAGCAAGCACTTGTGGAAAAGCTGCCGGGTACTCCACGGCGCCTGAACCGTTCCCTGCCGCGGCTACCATCAGGATATTTGCCTTGTACGCATCCAAAACGGCCTGTTCCAAAGCCTGGGAATAGATCGGCGTGCCAAAACTCATATTGATAATACGGATTTCATGTTCGATACACCAGTAAATCCCTCGGATAATCCTGCTCAATGGCGCCTGGTTCCCTTCGTCCAAAACCTTCACCGAGTAAACTTCTGCATTCGGATTTACCCCGTACATGCCGTCTTCCCCATTCCCTGAAATAATGCTAGCAATGGCCGTCCCGTGCCCTGTCATATCCTGGAACATTGGGGATATCTCCTGTTCTTCTTCCACAAAGTTCACAAACCCTGCTAAGTTGATTCCAGATACATAATCTACGCCAGAATCCAAAACAGCCACCTTCACTCCGGATCCAACCGCTCTTTCCTCTGTAACGCTTCCATCCGCATTGATCGCCTGCAGGTTCCATTCATACCCTGTCTCATGCCCAGCCTCCCCTTGTTCCTGAAGCTCTGCAAAAATCTCATCCTTCCTGCGTTTTACCTCTTCTTTTCTGGCGATGGCTTCCTGGTTTACTGGTGCATCTTCTCCATCTGATTCCGCCATGCCCTCAGCGCTGCTGGCATTTATAGTAATATCTTCTTCTATCATAATATTCTCATCGTTAGCCAATGCTTCTGCCTGAATCTCGGTAAGTTCTGCAACCATAACATGGTTCTCAGACAAAACTGGCGTTTCCACCGTAAGATTTCAACTCCCAACTCGATCACCCCACTCCCCTTATTGCCCTTCCTACAATACCTTGTAACTAATTTTAATTATACAATAAGAATGTGATGCAAATGTGATGTTATCTAAAAAAATAAAAAAATTTATTTATTTTCCAGTAAATAAATGTTGCTTTTCTATATTTATCTTGAATAATTTGCTTTATAATTAATTTATTCATAATATTTTTCCATAATATTTCTATAACTCATTCAAATAGAGTGTTATTATTTATATTTTCCAAATATTTAAAACAACTTTCCAAGAAGTATCTAATATTATTTTAAGGATTTTTTCCTTTATTTGACATATGATCTTTGTTATAATACTGATACGGTGTTTCATCTAGTAAGCCAATTTTTTACAGTTCCCACACAATTTTTGTATTTTTCTGGGAATACTATTTTTTAATTATACGTCAGTCTTAACCATAGGAGGTTCCTTATGAATTATGGAAAAAAAGGCGTAGCTAAAAAAGAAAAGCAGATTACTTCTACTGCCACAATGATACGCAAAAAATTTACCGTAATCTTTTTCAAAGCCTTGC
Organism: uncultured Eubacterium sp.; assembly: GCA_948470065.1. Taxonomy (GTDB): domain Bacteria; phylum Bacillota; class Clostridia; order Lachnospirales; family Lachnospiraceae; genus Petralouisia. Next base: position 41,063 of record CAOKNO010000003.1, read on the forward strand.
TTCTCTGTTTCTTGGCAGTAGCCATTGTCGGCGGCTGCGCCGGGATTGGGGTTTTAAAGGGCATCATTGCCTCCGCGCCAGATATTTCCGATATCGACCCGACGCCGACGGGGTACTTGTCTGTCGTCTTGGACAACCAGGGCAACCAGACTGCTAAGCTAGTGGCTTCCGGCTCAAACCGTGTCTATGTGACGCTGGATGAAATCCCAAAGGATCTCCAACACGCATTTGTAGCCATCGAAGACGAGCGGTTCTATGAGCATAACGGCATTGATATGAAAGGGATTATCCGTGCAGGCTTCCAGGGCATCAGCAACGGCTTCCATTTTAACCAGGGCGCCAGCACCATTACCCAGCAGCTTTTGAAAAACAATGTCTTTGAAGGATGGACAAACCAGTCGGGCATTGAGAAAATCAAACGGAAAATCCAGGAACAGTACCTTGCCATAGAATTGAGCAAGATAAAATCCAAAGATTGGATCTTAGAGAACTACCTAAATACCATTAACCTGGGGCAGAACACCTTGGGCGTGCAGTCAGCCTCCCGCCGTTATTTCGGCAAAGATGTTTCTGAACTTACATTATCTGAAAGCGCGGTTATCGCTGGGATTACAAAGAACCCTTCCGCATTTAACCCGGTCAGCCATCCAGAAGACAACAAAAACCGCCGCAAGCTGGTCCTAAAGAACATGTGGGAACAGAATTATATTTCCGAAGACCAGTACAAAGAAGCGCTGGCGGACGACGTCTATTCCCGTATCCAGCAGGTAAATATTGAATATGCAGAAGTAAACCCCAATTCTTACTTTGTAGACGCGGTCATTGATCAGGTGGTCGCAGATTTGGTTGAAAAAAAAGGGTATACCGATACCCAGGCATATAAGGCAATCTACAACAGCGGCCTTACCATCGAATCCACGCAGGATATGGCAATCCAGGAAGTATGTGACGCGGAAGTGAACAATTTGGAAAATTATTCCACCGCGCCGCAGTATTCGTTCTCATACCGCCTTTCTATTGCCAAAAAAGATGGGACGATGGAAAATTACAGCGACCAGACAATGATTTCCCATTACAGTTCCTCTAACCCAGATTATTCCTTGAATTTTGCGAGCGTCGAAGACGCGCAGGCAGCGATTGACGCTTACAAAGCTGAACTTTTGCAGCCTGGGGACCCCATCCCAGAGGGCGGTGAATCCGTCGTCTTTACCATGCAGCCCCAGGCGTCTGTCACGATCATCGACCAATCGACCGGGGAAGTGAAAGCCATTGTCGGTGGACGTGGGGATAAATCCGGAAGCCGGACCTTAAACCGTGCAACAGACACCACGCGCCAGCCTGGATCTACCTTTAAGGTCCTTGCAGCGTTCGCACCTGCGCTGGATACGGCAGGTATGACGCTGGCTACCGTCCAGGACGACGCCCCTTATAATTACACGAACGGCACATCGTTACGCAATTATGACAATAGCTACCGCGGGCTTACGACTATCCGTTACGCCATTACAAAATCCATCAATGTGGTGACAGTCAAAACCCTGACGGATATCTCTCCCCAGGTAGGCTACGATTACCTCACAAACTTCGGGTTCACCACCTTGACCCAGGACGATATTGTACAGTCCCTTTCCCTGGGCGGGATTACAAACGGCGTGACCAACCTCGAACTGACGGCTGCCTATGCCACAATTGCAGATGGCGGGACGTATACAAAGCCCCGTTTCTACACCAGGATTTTAGATCACGACGGAAATGTCTTGATTGACAATTCACCCGAAACACATACCGTACTAAAAGAAAGCACGGCCTTCCTTCTGACAGACGCTATGAAAGACGTCGTTACGGTAGGGACTGGGAAGGCAGTCGCATTTGGGGATATGCCTATCGCAGGGAAAACAGGGACAACCACCAAAAACCGGGACTGCTTATTTTCTGGCTATACGCCTTACTATACCTGCTCCGTCTGGTGCGGTTACGATGACAACACCCCGCAGGACGGCGCTCTGACCTCCAATCCCAGAACACTCTGGAGAAATATTATGAGCCGGATCCATGAGGGTCTGGAACCCAAAGATTTTGAACAGCCAGAGGGTATCGTCACAGCAAACGTATGCAAAAAATCTGGGAAGCTTGCAGTAGAAGGCTTATGTGACGCAGACCCCAGGGGAAGCATGTTTATTACAGAAAACTTTGCCGCTGGGACGGCTCCTACAGAATACTGCGACCACCATGTAAGCGCTACCATCTGCACGGAATCCGGTATGCTGGCCAATGAATTTTGCCCAAAGAAGCTGCGCAAGACTGGCGTATACATCGTAGGCGGATCACCCAATACGGACGACGGCCCATACCTTTTGACGGAAGCTTTGGCCAATGAGAATTACTGTACCATCCACACCGCCACCTCCAATATCCCGAAAATCCCGAAAGTAGAAGATCTGGATGAATTGGACGGCTTGGAAGATTTGGAGTACCTGGACGAGACGGACAATCCGGAAGGTTCTGCTCCTTCCGACAGGCAGGATCGCACGGACACCCCAGACGTCCCGCACAAGAAAACGGAACACGAAAACCCGGGCGAGCCATAATCCGGCTCCTGCCAGCGAACTACCCGTAGCCCGTTTCTCGCGGGAATAACGATGATTCCGCTCTACACACTGCTTCGCAGCATCTTTGGAACAACAAATTTCCAGGTATCTTACAGATGGAAATTTAGACTAGGTAATTGCGAAATGCTCGCTGCAACGGACGCAGTTGTTCAATCCATACAAAAGCGGGCTCCGATGCCGTCGCAAGTCGCCCTTCTTTTGTATGGATTGAACAACTGCTGTATCTCTCAGTATTCCATCTGTTCCCATTCCTTATATTTTTCTATAAACTTCTCCATCTTCCCTTCTTCCTTCCGTGCAAAACCGACAGAACCACAAGAGATTGGCTCCTCTTCCGAATCGCCCCAATTTAATAACAAATTCCCTTCTTTCTGATCCGCTTCAATGATAAAAATATCACGCTCTTTCACCATTGCAATCAACTCGTCGCCGTCCTCAAACGCAAAACTAGATTTTTGATTTAACTCAATCAGGATAAAATAATCATCCTTCTGTTCCTCTGCTATATCCCCTAATTTATCCAGGCTTTCTAAGAGAATCCCTCCTGCCACCACAAGCAAAGAAGATGCTTTCGGATTTTCAAAAAAGCTAGACGCCATTTTTATCAGAGCCTTCCCTTTCGCGCTCTTTGCGTCAACTGTTTCCTGTTTTCCCCCATGATATACCGTGATCCGTTCTATCAGGCTTCCATCAATTTCCACAAAATCCTCTGCCTGGCTCTCTTGCGATGCTTCGGCATCGGCTCCCTCCCGACTCTTCTGCGATGCTTCTTCCACGCTTGGGGCGTCGGCTCCCTCCTGATCCTCCTGCTCTGCTCCCTCTCTGCTTGGGGCGTCGGCTCCCTCCTGATCCTCCTGCTCTGCTTCCTCTCCGCTTGGGGCGTCGGCTTCTTTCTTGCAGCCAGAGAGAAGAAACGCTACAAGTAGGAAGAGCAATAACACCATCTGATGATATTTTTTCATTCTCAATTCCCCCCTATCTATGAGACGGCACAAATACGACGTCTATCGCGTCTGATTCTTCTCCATTGATTCGTTTACGACTTTCTATTACAACTTGGTAAGCAAACGCTCCGTTTTCATCCGTACCCAATTGTAATTGCTTCACTTCTGCATCTATAATATAGTCTCCATACTCTTGGTAAAATAATTCCATTGCTTCCTGTTGCACCTGGTTCTGATTCACTTCTATCCCTTCTAGTTCTTGAAACGCATAGGCTCTTGGAATCGAAAACATAATTAAATTCAATTCATTGTCTATCCCAAGATAAACCATATCACTGGTATTCAAATCGCCAATCCTATGGTTGTAAATAACAGAATATGCTTTTGCATACACATCATAATCAATCTCATGAATGTGTTTGAATCATCACATAATTATTATTCTGTAATCCATTGTGGACATAGTGGACTTGTATATAGTGTTTCTTCATTTTTTGTCGCTCCATAACGATATACCTCCTTTTCCCTATTCCCTTTTATTACATTAATTGTTACTCCTCTATTACTCTAACAGTATTTATCAGAAAACACCATACCATATCCTGAAAATATAAAAAAATAAAATTTTCAAGATATGGTATGGTGTTTTTAATTATTATATAGTATAATTATTTTTTAAAGCAGATTATAAGTTTTCCCATAGTAAAATTGTAGGAAATTTCATCCCAGGAAATTTCCATACCAAATCAAAGCCTATAATATTCCTTCTTATGCTTTTCCAAAAGCTTTTTTTCGCGTTTTTTCCCTATCGCTTCTGCCAGGCAAATATTTTTCCGTAACATATTCAGGCAATCATTTTCTGTAAACAGGACGTCTTCCCCATTCTCCAGCAATTTTTCCATATTCCACTCCATCCTCCATAGCATCAATATCAGAAATTCCGAAGACTTTTCCTTCCTACATAACTCAATCCCCCGCCTTGCATACGCCATGGCACGCTTGTGTTCTCCCTTCTTCCCGTAGGCTTCTGTAAGGCTGCCCAATACGATAAGTTCCAGCGTCTGCCCCTTTTCCGGAATCCGGTAACCTCGCTTCATATTCTTATGTAGCGATTTCAAAATATGGATTGCCTGCGCAAATTCATTTTCTTCACAATAGGTTTCCGCCGCCTTGCACCAGATGCCAGATTCTGGATCTAACCATGGATATGAACCCAAATCCTTTTGTAACGGACGTTCCACCGTATATTCCAATGCTTCCCAAAGCATCTGCCTGGCTGCTCCGGGCGTTATGTGCCCCAGCTTCATGGAAAGCATCGCCTTGGCTGCTAAGATCGCTTGCTTCCCAATCCTGGTAAGATCTGTAAATCCCTCCAGCTGTTTTAACGCTTTCTCTGCATTTTTACCATCCCAATACCGTATCCCCTTCCCATATTCCCTGATATATTTATCCAACCTGCCGTCGGCTTCCTCTATTCTGAGATAGATCGATTCTGTTTCTTTCGCAAGCCGTTCCATCAGGCAATGGTATAACCGCTTGCTTCCATCCTGCCTTCCATTCTCAATCCTGGATAACGTCTGCACGGAACAAATCCCTTCGCTTAATTCCTCCTGTGACAACCCGCAGGACTGACGGTATTGCCGGATTAATTCCCCTTTACAATAGACCCCCATTTTAATACCCCCTCCAAGTATCCTTGTACTTCCAACGCTTTTGGATCCTGATCAAATTCATACAGGCGATAGGCAAGCATACACTGGCGCTGGCATGCTTCCCGCTCTTCCTCTTTCAACTGATTTCCCTTCTGGATTAACACAATCTGTGTGGATAAAAAGTGAAGGTCTGCACAATATTGATAGCTTTTTCCTGTCTGGACGGCTTCTAGCCCCTCTCTAACCTGCTTTAATGCTTTCTCATACTCCCCAGCCTCCGCTAACACTTTTGCATACTCTAACTGTACCAATGGATAAATTTCTGATTTTAATGCTGTGGAATAAGAATCCTTCACAAATTTATGGATATATTTTAAATGACCGGGCGGATTTTGTTTTGCAAGTTCGACAAAAACCCAGATCTCGGTTCTGCTTAACAACTGATTTTCATCAAAATACGGGACTGTCATCCGCCCGATTTCCTGCAAAAGCCTTCCTGTCTGCTCCTGTAAACGTTTCCGCTCGGTTTTACCGATAACCCCTAATTCTATTTTCAAATATAAAATCATTAATTGCCGGGATTTCACGTATTGGACATGCAGCTTCTCTTGTTCCATTGTCCTCTCATATAAGGCAAGCTCCTTCTCTGCCTGTAAAACGTCCTTTTCTTTGATACAACGATCGATTTTTTGACGTTGCCGATAACGTTCAAATTCCTTTGCATTTAAAATGATTTCAAATTTCCCTATGTCTAACCCTAAACGCTCCAAAAATATCTGCGCCATCAGAACCGTTATTTCTTTTTCTCCATGCTCGATCCTTGACATCATTGCAGGGGAACAAATGCCCCTACACAGCGCTCCCTGCGAAATCCCCCGTTGCTTCCGATCGTTCCATATAATCTCCCCGAATGCATTTCCTTCCAAACAAATCCCCGCTCCTTTACCACTTATCTCATGTTCCCCGTACCTCCCTAATCTACCATGTGATTGTGATGGAATTGTGAGAATTTCCAAAAATACCCCAACGGCAAAAGGACACAACCTGCCATATATCTTCTGCAGATTGTGTCCATATTACAGCCACAGCCCAAACGCTATCTGTTGCACCTATTTACCACTTATGGGCAACCGCCCCTAGCATCCCTTGCATAAACGCCATAAGCTCTTTTTTTTCTTCGGCGCGCGGTTTTAATGTTTCCTGTAACTCCTGGCAGGCTTCTAGCCGCTTCTGTATTTCTTGATCCATTCCCTTTCGTTCCTGGCGTTTGGCCTCTTCGCTGCCATAATAGGAAAACCCATCCTGGATTGCCTCATACAAGGTCTTATAATCGGTCGGCTTCTGGAAGATGCGGAACACCCGGCGTTCATTGACCAACAGCTTCAGGTACGCTGGCTCAATCCGCCTGGTATAGACGATACATACGGTATGGGGCAGGTTCTGGTTCAAGTATTCAATCAGCTTCGCACCGCCATACGTCGATAAGTTAATGCCTGTTACGACTACCTTGTATTTCTTCTCTTCTAGAAGCTTTACTGCTTCTGTACCGCTGTCGGTTGCATCTATTTCATAGCCGCACCCAAAGCCTTCCATCGCTTCTAAGAACTCCCGGATAATTTCCATCCGGTTATTGACAAATAACAAATGCTCTCCCATAGCCGCCCTCCTGTCTGGTTACCATCCAACAACATCCTCTAATATTTCTCTCCTGTTAACTTATCTTAGCATACCTCCCCATATTTCTCAATGGAAAACCGATATGTGTTTTATGTACATGCAATCATCTTATCCAGGAGGGCCTCTTTCACTTGAGCCTTATTCTACATCCAGCAGCGCCGCCATATCTTCTTCTCCAGTACGGACTTTGATGACCTTCGCTACGTTGTATACAAAGATCTTGCCGTCGCCAATATGCCCTGTATATAGTGTTTTCTTAGCCGCTGCAATGACGTCCTTTACTGGGATATTCCCTACGATAATCTCCAGCTTCACTTTCGGTAAAAGGGTCGCGTCCATCTCTACTCCGCGGTATTTCTCCCCTGCGCCCATCTGGACGCCGCAGCCCATGACCTGCGTTACCGTCATACCGGTCACGCCTAACTGGTTCATTGCCTTACGCAGCTTATCATAACGGGATAATTTTGCAATAATCACAACCTTATACATGCCCGAAACGTCTTCCTGCGGCATACACGCTACCTTGACTGCCGCGTCACGCTGTGCCTGGGACGCTGCCTCATAATCTTTTGTACCCAGGTCTGTATTTTCGTTGACGTCCATCGTCATGGTATTGGACACGTCCATAATGCTGAATCCGGAGTATGCAGACGCAATCCCATGCTCGCAGGAATCCAATCCTACAATCTCCTCTTCCTCACTGACACGCAGGCCAATCGTGGCTTTTATCACCAAAAATGCAATTGTCATCGTAACGACGGTCCAGCCGCCTACCGACAATACGCCCACGGCCTGCAGCCCCAATTGGTGGAACCCTCCGCCATAGAACAATCCGTCGATCTCGTTTCCTGGTGCGGCTGACGTTGCAAACAGTCCGACTGCCAAGGTTCCCCAGATCCCGTTCAGGCAATGTACGGCAACCGCTCCAACCGGATCGTCTACATGCAGCTTATAATCCAACAGCCATACGCCAAACACAACCAGAAGCCCGGACACAACGCCGATCACAGCCGCCCCAAGGGCATCCGTTACATCGCAAGGCGCCGTAATCCCCACAAGGCCAGCCAAAGAGGCATTCAGGCACATAGACACATCTGGCTTCCCATATTTCAGCCAGGTAAATACCATACACACTACCGTTGCAACCGCCGGCGCAATGGTTGTCGTAAGAAAAATAGATCCAAGCTGCGGGATGCTTGTGGCAGCCGCGCCGTTAAACCCATACCAGCCAAACCATAAGATAAAGCATCCAAGGCATCCTAGCGGCAGGTTATGACCTGGGAATGCATTGACCTTCGTAATCTTCCCCTTGCTATCCGCCGTAAACTTTCCGATCCGCGGCCCTAAGATCTTCGCGCCAATCAATGCGGAGATCCCTCCTACCATATGGATTGCGCATGATCCTGCAAAATCGTGGAATCCCATCTGCGCCAGCCATCCGCCGCCCCAAATCCAGTGCGCCTCGATCGGGTAAATCAACGCTGAAATCACACCAGAATAAATGCAGTAGGACAAGAACTTTGTACGTTCCGCCATCGCGCCGGATACAATCGTAGCTGTCGTAGCGCAGAATACCAGGTTGAATACAAAATTTGAGAAATCAAATTCGGCATAAGCCGTAAAGATATCGAACCCCGGCTTTCCGATAAACCCAAACAGATCCTCTCCCAACAGAAGGGAGAAACCAATTGCAATAAACATTACCGTCCCGATACAGAAATCCATTAAATTCTTCATCAGGATATTCCCACTGTTTTTCGCCCTCGTAAAGCCGGCTTCCACCATGGCAAACCCTGCCTGCATCCAGAACACCAAAGCAGCCCCTATCAAAAACCAGATACCAAATGTCTGCCCATCTACCACACTGCGTAACACTTCTTCCGTCATAAACGTATCCTCCTTTACACCTTTCCAACCAACTGCTTGCCTGATTAAAATTTATATAAAAAAACGATATCCCTCCTATCCCCACGGCTTTGTGGTCCGGAAAAACATCGTTTTCGTTCATAAATTATTCATTTTAGATTCAAAAAAGTTTCATTTCCGTAACACGGAAACTTCATTTCTTTTCCATATAATAGATTTAACAAAGGAAAACAAAAAATGTTAAGCTGAAACAGCCAACTACTAATCTACTTATTTAAATAAACTTTTTCATAATAAATGCCAGGTAGCGTAAGCCGCCTGGCATCCTCCCTTTTTAGGGGAATTACGTACAGCTTTCGTATACTTTCACAAATCCCTACACTTCAAAAATCAAATCGCCATAAGATGGCATCGGCCACATTTCTTTATCTACAATCATTTCCAGATGATCCACAGGAGCGCGCAATGCTTCCATTGCAGTCTTTACTTTGTCGCGGTAATATACGGCCTGTTCCCTGCCTGGCTCCATCGAGGATCCCTGGTCTGCAATGCCAATCAGCGCCGTAAGCGCGGCTTTTGCTTCTGCAAGAAGGCTGGATACCTCTTTCAGCAGATCGGTCTGGGTGCTTGTATCCGCTTCATCCCCACATGCTGCTTTCACAGCATTGACAGAACCTGCCAGCGTTGTCGTATACTTAATGACTGCTGGGATGATCTGCTTGCCCGCCATATCAATCATGGCTCTTGCTTCTATGTTCAATGCTTTTGCATAATTTTCATACAGGATTTCCGCCCTGGAATACAACTCCGCCTCTGTGAACACGTTGAATTTCTCAAACAGCGCAATGGTCTTTTGGGTCGTCAATGCCGGGACTGCATCTACCATGGAACTAATATTGGGAAGCCCCAGGCGCTCCGCCTCTTCCACCCATTCTTTGGAGTATCCATTCCCATTGAATACAATCTTCTCGTGGGCAGTCGCCTGTTCTTTGATCAAATTGTGTACCGCCATCTCAAAATCTTCCGCCTGTTCCAAAACATCGCAGGCGTCAGAAAACGCCTCTGCTACAATTGCATTCAGCACAACGTTTGGCGGTGAAATCGAATCGTTCGATCCTACCATACGGAACTCAAATTTATTCCCGGTAAATGCAAACGGCGACGTACGGTTCCTGTCTGCCGCATCTTTCCTAAAATCTGGAAGCGTCTTCACGCCTGTCTGAAGGACTTCGCCTTTCAGGCTGCTGGTGGCTTCCCCGGTGCTGATTAACTGTGTCAGCACATCCTGGAGCTGTGCGCCCAGATATACGGATATAATAGCTGGAGGCGCTTCATTCGCCCCTAACCTGTGGTCGTTCCCTGCATCTGCGGCAGACTCACGGAGCAGCTCCGCATGTTTGTCAACAGCCTTTAAAATACAGGTCAGCACCAGCAAAAACTGGATATTGTCGTGCGGCGTCTTGCCTGGATCCAGCAAATTAATGCCGTCGTCTGTGATAATCGACCAGTTGTTATGCTTGCCGGAGCCATTCACGCCTGCAAACGGCTTCTCATGTAGCAGGCAAGTCAGCCCATGGCGCCCCGCCACCTTTTTCAAGGTTTCCATGACCAACTGGTTGTTGTCCACGGCCACATTCGCCTCTGCATAAATCGGCGCAAGTTCGTGCTGCGCCGGGGCAACCTCATTGTGCTGTGTCTTCGCGCTGACGCCCAGCTTCCAGAGTTCTTTGTTCACATCCTTCATATAAGCCGCAATGCGCTCCCGGATTGCGCCGAAATAATGGTCTTCCATCTCCTGCCCTTTCGGCGGCATAGCGCCGAACAACGTACGCCCGGTAAAAATCAAATCCTTCCGTTTTAGATATTTCTCACGATCCACCAGGAAATATTCCTGCTCTGGCCCCACGGAAGGCGTCACCTTCTTAGAAGTCGTATTGCCAAACAGGCGCAGCAGGCGCAGGGACTGTTCATTGATCGCCTCCATAGACCGCAGAAGCGGCGTCTTCTGATCCAACGCTTCCCCTGTATAAGAACAGAATGCCGTCGGGATGCAAAGCGTCGCGCCGGCGGCGTCCTGCCTTACAAATGCCGGGGACGTGCAGTCCCAGGCGGTATAGCCCCTCGCCTCAAACGTCGCCCGGAGCCCTCCGGATGGGAAGGAAGACGCGTCTGGCTCGCCCTTAATCAGTTCTTTCCCAGAAAAACTCATCAGCACCTTGCCATTCTCCATCGGCGCGGTAATAAATGAATCGTGTTTCTCAGCCGTCACGCCTGTTAAAGGCTGGAACCAATGGGTATAATGCGTCGCGCCCTTTTCAATCGCCCACTCCTTCATCTCATGAGCCACAACGTCCGCAGTCTCCAGATCCAGTTCCTTCCCCTCTCCTATGACTTCCTTTAACCTCTTATAAACCTTCTTTGGCAAACGTTCCTGCATAACGGCATCATTAAACACGTTTTCCCCAAAAATTTCTGCAACATTGAAATATTCACTCATATCCAATCATCCTTTCTTAGAGTACGGCTTCCCCGGAAGATAAAAAAGGCATTCCAAGCACCTTGGAACGCCTTTGTCCTGACTCTTTCATTATGTCTGGTATTAACATACTCTACTTTGCTAGAAAAATCAACCGTATCTTCCCAAATATTTTATTTTCTGCTATTTCAAACAAAAATATCCCCGATTTGGAGTATTTTTGTAACTATTTACCTGCAAAATTATGGGATGGCTCTCTTTACTGTTCCTGCCAGGACAGGAATTTTGCACCTGGCTTTACAATAATCTGTACCGCCTGCTTCTGGTTCTCGATCACGACCTCGCTGTGGCTTCCTCCGTATTCCCCATCGAGCGTCCAGGAAACCTCGCCCAAGGACTTAATGTGAAGACGTTCTGTCTTAAATGTATAGATAAAATCTGTGTCGTCAATCAGGTTTGTAAGGCTCGCCACAATTGCATTCAGTTCCAATGGGTTTTTCGGCATACGGATCAGGGTCGCTTCAAACAGCCCGTCGTCCAGCTTCACATTCTTCCCCGTAATATTCTTAAACCCTCCGGCAGAAGTCGAGTTTGTCACCATACCATAGATAAATTCATCCTCAATGCATTGATCCTCATAACAGATCTGCATATGGTACGACTGTATGCCTGGAAGCCTTTTTATCCCTTCCAGAAAATATGCCACATGCCCCAGGCGGTTCTTAAGATCCTGCCTAGTAGCATAGGAAACGTCTGTAAACAGCCCAAACGCTGCAATATAGACAAAGTAGTCTTGGTTAAACCGCCCGATATCACAGTCAAAGGGCATCCCTTCCACCGCAAGCTGAGCCGCGCGATCCATCCGCTTTGGGATTTCTAGAGATACTGCAAAGTCATTGGTGCTGCCTGACGGGATATAGCCAATCGGCACGCGCTCCTTGCGTTTCATCATCCCAGTAACCGTTTCATCTAAGGTGCCGTCCCCGCCGCTGCACACAATCCGTGCGTACTCCCCGGCTCTTTCTTCTATTAACTCCATCGCATCCCGCGGGCGCTGCGTAGGATGGATGGTAACCTCATAGCCAGCTTTCACAAACTGGTCGACGATTCCCATCAGTTTATTCTTAATCTGTCCTTTCCCGGAAAAAGGGTTGAATACAAACAAAAGCTTCTTCTTCTCCATAATAGCCCCCTTCCAGCCATTTTACCAAAATTGCCCCTCCCCATCACATCCCGTCTTTTTTCCTGAGTTCTTCTGCAATTTCGCACAGCTTCCGCAGCCGGTGGTTTACGCCAGATTTGCCAACCGGGGGATCTAACATCTCCCCCAGTTCTTTTAAAGCTGCCTCTGGGTATTGGAGCCTAAGGAGCGCAATCTCCTGCAGGTTATCTGCCAGGCCGGCTAACCCCATGGTATCTATGATATACTTGATATCCCTGACCTGCCGGATAGCTGCGCCGACCGTCTTATTGATATTGGCAGTTTCACAGTTTACTTTGCGGTTTACCGAGTTGCGCATCTCTTTTAAAATCCGGATGTTTTCCAAATCCATAAGGGCGACATGCGCTCCCATAACGTTCAGCATGTCGACGATTTGCGCACCTTCCTTCAGATAAACCACATAGCTCTTCTTGCGTATGACTATTTTGGCGTCCATGGAAAAGCTGTTGATTATCTCAATCAACTGCTTCGCCTTTTCCTCTGTCGTACAGATGATCTCAAAATGATAAGATTTCTCAGGATCGCTGACCGATCCTGCGCATAGAAACGCCCCGCGCAGGAACGAACGGCGGCAGCATTGGCTTTGGACGAGCCTCTGGCTTACCACGCCGCAAGGCCTGATATCTCCCTTCTTGCCGTCACGCCATTTTACTGCCTGTAAGATCCGTTCCACAGCCGCAGGCTCTGACACGGAAACGATAAACGTCCTGCTTTTGTTCAGATAGATATTCTGCCGCACGGCAATGCTTGCCGTTACCTGGAATGTATCCTTTAACAACAGGAAATACTTCCGTGCCAACGGAAGGTTCTCCGTATAGACCCGCAGGGCTTCCTCTCCATTCTGTCCTTCGATTTTCCCTGCAAATCCCAGGATGGCTGCAACCTCTGCAATCTGGCAATGCCTGCTCTTTTTGAACTGCCGGGACAATTCTTCCTTCACTTGGCCTGAAAAAGACATGTACCGCCCCTCCTGGGATTTTTGCCCCCTGCCTCTTCGTTCCGACGCCTGTTCCTGGACCATCGGCGCATAAGCATCCCTCCTGGTTATTTATTGCGCAGGGCGTCTTTTTGGATATCCCTGTGCTCAATCTTAATCCCATAAGCCTTTTCATGGCAAAGCCTATGGTACAATGCGTTTGCAAGCGTAACCGAACGGTGCTTCCCCCCGGTACATCCCACGCTGATTACAAGCTGCGTCTTCCCTTCCGTAATGTAATTCGGGATTAAAAATTTCACCATATCCTCTAGTTTATCCAAGAACTGGCCGGCTTCCTTATATTGCATGACGTATTCCTGGACTTCCTTGTCATTCCCGGTCTTTGCCCGCAACCCCTCCACATAATAAGGGTTTGGCAAGAATCGCACGTCAAAGACCAGGTCGGAATCATTCGGGACGCCGTACTTAAAGCCAAACGATACGATCGTGACAAACAAATTCTTGTAATCCTGGTTTTGGACAAAGATTTTCTCTAACTCCGCCTTCAGTTCCCGCGTCAGCATATTACTGGTATCTACAATGTAATTCGCCCGTTTGCGCAGAAATTCCATACGGAGGCGTTCCTTCTGGATCCCCTTATCGACCCGTTCCCCGCCTGCCAGCGGATGGATCCGCCTGGTTTCTTTGTAGCGTTTCACTAAGACCTCATCCGTGGAATCCAGATAGAGGATTTCAAACGCCCGCCCGCTGCTGCTCAGATGGTTCAAAACACCTTGCAGCTCGTCAAGCGCCTGCCCGCTGCGGATATCCACTCCAACCGCCACTTTCTGCAGTTCTGAGCTGGGATCCGCCATCTCCGCAAATTTCTCAATTAATGCAATCGGCAAGTTGTCCACGCAGAAATATCCGATATCCTCCATCATCTTCAAAGCCGTACTTTTCCCTGCCCCAGACATCCCTGTCAAAATCACGAATTTCAAAACGCACCTCCGCCGCTAAAACTCACCCATAAGCTTCACTTCTGTTTCCAAACGTATGCCAGATTCTGATTCCACCCGATCCTGGATCTCTGAAATCAATTGACGGATTTGCGCCGACGTCGCGTTTCCCCGGTTTACCACAAACCCGCAATGCTTCTCAGATACCTGGGCGTCGCCAATCCGAAGGCCGCGAAGGCCTGCTTCCTCGATCAGCCTTCCTGCAAAATGCCCTATCGGCCGCTTAAACGTACTTCCAGCGCTCGGATATTCCAACGGCTGCTTCGCCATGCGCTGCTCTCTCAGACCCGACATCTTAGCCGCAATCTCGGCTGTTTCACATGCCTCTAACTGAAACTCCGCCTCTAAAACGATATAACCGTTCTCCTGGATACAGCTTGTGCGGTATCCAAGCCCTAACTGTTCTGGCGTAAGCCCTATCACTTCCCCTTCGGGAGCCAGCACAGATGCGCTTCGGATAACGTCTTTGATTTCACCGCCATATGCCCCGGCGTTCATCACGACAGCCCCGCCGACGCTTCCTGGTATCCCGCCGGCAAATTCCAATCCAGACAGCCCGTGCGACGCGGCGCAATTTGAAACGTATGCCAGCAAAGCCCCGGCTCCCGCGCGGATACGATCCTGCTCTATGGATACGTCCGCCATCTGCTTTCCAATTTCCAAGACCAGCCCTTTGACGCCGCCGTCGCCGACTAGAAGGTTACTTCCATTGCCGATTACCTGCCAGGGGATCCCATACGTCTTGCATAGGCGCACTACCGGAAAGACCTGTTCCTTGGCCGGCTGTACGTAATACTCCGCCGGTCCTCCGGTCCGGAACGTCGTATGATTGCACATCTTCTCATTGGCAAAACAATTCCCTGCCCCTACGATTTCTTGTAACTGCCCGAAAAATCCTGTGTCCACATTATGCCTCTTTCAAAAACGCCGTATAGCCCAGCTTTGCTTCATATAAATCTACCTTGCTGATGATTTCCCAAGGCGCATGCATATTGATGACTGCAACGCCGCTGTCGATGACAGACATATTATAATTTGCCAGGATATAAGCGAT
Source organism: uncultured Eubacterium sp. (assembly GCA_948470065.1). GTDB lineage: Bacteria > Bacillota > Clostridia > Lachnospirales > Lachnospiraceae > Petralouisia. Next base: position 56,498 of record CAOKNO010000003.1, read on the forward strand.
AGTGCCGCCGCCGCCCTGGTCTACCTTCCCAAGCTCTGACGTCTGGTAATACACATCGTTATCATCCATAATCTTCCTAAGCTCCGCCATATATTCCGGGTTCGCGTCATTCGATCCGCCCTTGCCCCTGGATCCTGTATATTTGCAGAATACCAGCCCATTGCCGAAATATGCGCAATTGCGCTTCTCCATAACGGACGCATACAACGGATCGTATGCTGCGCTTACATCGGAAGAAAGTACCTTGGAATTGCTCATTGCACGGTTGAATGCAATCTGGCTGTAGGTTCCCATGCTGTTTAAGATCTCTGCAACCATATAAGAGAAGAACATAGACTGCATCCCGGTCGCCCCAACGCTCCCAATTTCTTCCTTATCTACCAGCAGGCAGACGCTTGTTTTCTCACATGTGCCTGCTTCTAAGGTTGCGGCAAAAGACGGGTATGCACAGACACGGTCGTCATGCCCATATCCCATGATCATGCTGCGGTCGAACCCATAATCCCTGGCCTTGCCTGCCGGGACAACCTCGATTTCCGCAGACAGGAAATCCTCTTCCTCTATATTGTATTGCTCTTTTAAGATATTCAGAACATTTTGTTTGACTGCTTCTTTCGCTTTTTCCTCGTCTTCCTTATGCTCAAACGGGATGCTCCCCACCAAGAGATCCAGATTCTCCCCTTCGATCACCTTAGAAGCTTTCTTCTCCATCTGTTCGCCTGCCAGATGGATCAGCAGATCGCTGATACCGAACACCGGATCCTCTTCCTTCTCCCCGATGCAGACATCAATCGTGCTGCCGTCCTTCTTCACAACCACGCCGTGCAGCGCCAACGGAAGCGTCACCCACTGGTACTTCTTCACGCCGCCATAATAATGCGTATCCAAAAGCGCTAGATCGGTATCTTCATACAATGGCACCTGCTTCAGATCCAGCCTTGGGGAATCAATGTGCGCGCCCAAAATATTCATACCTTGTTCCAACGGCTGCCTGCCAATCACAAACAGAGCCAGCATCTTCCCCATATTATCTGCATACAGCTTATCGCCAGCCTTAATTTCCCTTCCAGCCGCGATAACTTCCTTCAGATCTTCAAACCCTGCTTCCTTCGCCTGGGAAACCAGTTCCTTCACACATTCCCGTTCCGTCTTGCAGTCAGAAATAAATTTTTTATAAGCTTCCCCAAAAGCAAAAACCTCCTGGCGCTTTCCTTCTGGGTATTTTTTCCATGCGTTTTTCTTCTCCATGATTTCGTTCCTCCATTTTCTAAAATTAATGTTATCTTAACTTTCTATGGCCGCCAGGACACTGTCCGGCGCCCATCCGCCGCCCATCGGCCCTTATCCTTCGTCCTCGTCGTCATCAGATTTCTTAAGGTTCTCCTGTACCCGGCGGTACAGCTCCTGCGCCGCGTTATAGCCCATCTTCTTCTGCCTGTGGTTCACGGCTGCGGACTCGCAGATTACCGCAAGGTTCCTGCCAGGCCGGATCGGCAGGGAATGGCTTACCACCTTATTCCCCAGAAATTCCTCATACTCTTCCTCCAAGCCCAGACGGTCATAGTCGTTCTCCCCGCGTTTCCAGTCTTCTAACTTGATGACCAGATCAATGTTCTGCTTCTCCTTGACGCACTCCACGCCAAACAGCGTCTTAACATCAATAATCCCAATCCCGCGCAGTTCAATGAAATACCGCGTAATATCGGGCGCGGTCCCTACCAGCGTATGTTTGTTGATCTTGCGGATCTCGACGACGTCGTCGCTGACCAGGCGGTGCCCTCTGCGGATCAGTTCCAGAGCCGCCTCGCTTTTGCCAATGCCGCTTTCCCCCATAATCAGAAGCCCCTCGCCGTATACATCCACCAGGACTCCATGGATGGAGATACAGGGCGCGAGCGCCTCTCCCAGATAATAGATTAACTCTGACATAAACGCTGACGTTCCATAATCCGTGGAAAGCACCGGGGTGCCGCTTTCTGTCGCAATCCGCATCAGATCCTCATCCGGCTCTAAGCTACGGCAGAAAATAATGCATGGCACATGATAGGAGAAAAATTTCCCATAAATCTCTAGCTTCTCCTCCTTGCTCAGACGCTGCATATACGTATATTCTACCGTACCGATAATTTCAATCCGGCTTTTCTCAAAATAGTCAAAATACCCGGTAAGCTGCAAAGCCGGACGGTTGACGTCGGCAGTCGTCACCTTGCGCGACTTGACGTCCACCTCGGGGTTTAACACCTTTAGGCTCATTTTCTCCACGATTTTATTTACGCTTACACCATTCATTTACATCCCTCCTCTTCTTTATGGAAAAAACCATAGACGGCTCTTGCTGCACGCTCGTTCATCGAAGGCGCCGACGCCAGCGTTTGAATATCCGCCGCCCGGATTGCGTCTAAGGAAAGGAACTGTTTCATCAACGCTTTGCGCCTTTTGGCCCCAATCCCAGGGATATCGTCCAAAATGGAATGCACTTGCTCCTTCCCCCGCAGGGAACGGTGGTATTCAATCGCAAACCGATGGGCTTCATCCTGGATCCTGGTAATCAATTGGAATCCCTCGCCATGCCGATCGATCGGAAGCTCCTGGTTCTGGTAATACAGCCCGCGGGTACGGTGGTTATCATCCTTTACCATGCCGCAGACTGGGATTTGAAGGCTTAACTCTTCTAGTACCTTAAGCGCCACATTGACCTGGCCCTTCCCACCGTCCATCATAATCAGATCCGGGAAACGGGTAAAGCTTCCATAATCATTGCCCAGGCCTTGTTCCTTGCGTTCCTCCCTTTCCTGCAAGCCATGGGAAAACCTCCGGGACAGCACTTCATACATGGATCCGTAATCATCTGGCCCTGCCACAGTGCGCAGCTTAAATTTCCGGTAATCGCTGCGTTTTGGCTTCCCCTTCTCATAGACTACCATAGATCCTACGGTTTCAAAACCACTGATATTTGAAATATCATAGGCTTCCACACGCCGCAAGCCCTCCAGCCCCAGAAGCTTTCCAATTTCCCGCAGGGCGCCAATCGTCCTTCCTTCCTCACGTTTGATTTTTTCCTTATCCTGGGACAATACCATAGCGGCATTCTGCGCTGCAAGCTCCACCAGCTTCTCCTTCGTCCCTTTCTTCGGGACACGGAGATAGACCTTCTGCCCACGCTTCTGGCTTAGCCATTCCGCTATGACCTCTGATTCTTCAATCTCTTCCTGGAGCATCAGTTCCTTTGGGATAAAAGGCGTCCCAGCATAGAACTGCTTTAGGAATGTAGCCAATACCTGCGGCTTGCTGGCTTCGCTTCCAATATCCACATGGAAATGATCCCGCCCAATCAGCTTCCCGTTCCGCACAAAAAACACCTGGACTACAGCGTCTTCCTGATCAGAGGCCATTGCAATAATGTCCTTATCTTCCCCATCCGAACTGGAAATCTTCTGTTTCTGCGCAATCTGACGGACTGCCTTCAACAAATCCCGGTACTCCATCGCCTTCTCATACGCCATTGCTTCCGACGCTTCCTGCATCTTGCGCCCTAGCTCCTGTATGACTGGCTGGAAATTCCCATTCAGGAAGCTGATTGCCTGCTGGATCCTCTCCTGGTATTCTTCTTTCCCAATCTTGCCCTGGCAGGGAGCCATACATTGGCGGATATGGTAATTTAAGCATGGCCGTTCCTTTCCGATATCCTTCGGCAAAGAACGGCTGCATGTCCGCAGGGAATACAGCCGCTGGATCAGATCCACCGTCTCCTTGACTGCCCCCGCGCTGGTGTATGGGCCAAAATACCGCGACTTATCCTTCTTCATCTGATGGGAAAACATCACCCTTGGGAATTCCTCTCCCACCGTCACTTTGATATATGGATAAGATTTATCATCCCGAAGCATCGTATTGTACTTCGGCCGATGCTCCTTGATTAAATTGCATTCCAGGATTAAGGCTTCTAGTTCAGAATCTGTAATGATATATTCAAAGCGTTCTATCTGACGGACCATCTGCTCTTTTTTCAGCCCTTCGTTGTGGCTTGGCCGGAAATACTGGCGCACCCGGTTCCGCAGGCTGATTGCCTTGCCAATATAGATAATCGTATCTTTTGCGTCGTGCATCAAATATACGCCTGGTTTCTGGGGAAGCTTCTTCAATTCCTCTTGGATATCAAACATGCTCCTCTCCTTCTTGCAATTCCTCTTGCAGGAGTTCTCCCCATACCTTCGGGGTACGGACCTCGGTGCTGCCTTCGCCTTCCATCTTATACTTCGCAGGCTGCCCGCCTGGCACGTCGGGCTCATTCGGCAGGCTGCTGTCTGCTTTACGCTTGCCTTTCCTAGACGCAATGCCCTTGCGGATATCCTCCCATGCCTTCGGGGTTTCCCCTTCCAACAAGATATTCCCAGCGCCTTTATAATAATCGTCCGCTTCCACTGCTTTCTGCTCTCCGGGATTCACAGGCAACGGCTTCTCACCCTCCTGCTGCGCTAGCATATACGGGGGCAGGGGGGCGTCATTCATTCCAAACTGGCTTCCCGGATTCTGTTTCGGGTTCGGGGCTTGGTTCCGCCCATAGCCCATTCCTGGCTGGGGGGCGCCTGGATTGGGCGTCCCTCTTCTGGCCGGAGGGATATTCCCTTGCATTGGCTGTCCAAAATTCCAGCCCTGGTTGTTCCCAGGGTGGTTCCCCTCCGCCTTAAACTCCTCAGCCGCCCGCTCAGCTACTGTCTTTTCCTCCGGTTCCGGTATACCCTTTAGCTTGCGGAAAATACGCATAAATTCTTTCCCGGTAATTGTTTCATTTTTATACAAGTAATGGGCAATTTCATCTAAAATGCTTCTGTTTTCCTGAAGAAGGCGAACTGCCTCATCGTAACTCTCTTTTAAAATACGCATTACTTCCTGGTCGATCTGGGCAGCCGTTTCTTCACCGCAGTTCAGGCTTGCCCTGCCGTCTAGGTACTGGTTCTCTACCGTGGCAAGGCCCATCAGGCCAAACTTCTCAGACATCCCATACTGGGTCACCATCGCCCGTGCAATCTTCGTTGCCTGTTCAATATCGTTCGAAGCCCCCGTTGTAATGGAATCAAACACAATTTCCTCCGCTGCACGGCCTCCCATATAAGTAATAAGGTGCGCAAGAAGCTCGCTTTTCGTCATCAGGAATTTCTCTTCCTCCGGCACCTGCATGGTATACCCAAGCGCCCCCTTTGTCCTAGGCACAATCGTAATCTTCTGCACTGGCTCCGCATCCTTTTGAAGCGCCGTCACCAATGCATGGCCAACCTCATGGTACGCCACCATCTTCTTTTCCTTCGGCCCCATAATGCGGTCCTTTTTCTCTTTCCCAGCAATGACGACCTCCACAGACTCAAAGAGATCTCCTTGGTTCACATACTTCCTCCCCTGCTTCACGGCGTTGATCGCAGCTTCATTGATCATATTGGCTAGATCCGAGCCAACCGCACCGGAAGTCGCCAGCGCAATCGCATCCAGATCCACGGTTTCATCCATCAGTACATTCTTCGCATGTACCTTAAGCGTTTCTACCCGTCCCTTTAAATCCGGCTTATCTACGATAATCCTCCGGTCAAAACGCCCTGGGCGCAGCAACGCCTTATCCAGGACTTCCGGCCGGTTCGTAGCCGCAAGGATCAAAAGACCTTTCGAAGTATCAAACCCATCCATTTCCGCCAAAAGCTGGTTCAGCGTCTGTTCCCGCTCGTCATTCCCGCCATATCGGTTGTCACGGCTCTTACCGATCGCATCAATCTCGTCAATAAAGATAATACAAGGCGCCTGCTTCTGCGCCTCCTTGAACAAATCCCGGACACGCGACGCGCCTACGCCGACAAACATTTCGACGAAATCCGATCCTGCCAGTGAGAAAAACGGCACGTTTGCCTCCCCGGCAACCGCTTTCGCCAAAAGCGTCTTCCCTGTCCCGGGCGGTCCCACCAGCAACGCGCCCTTGGGCAGCTTCGCCCCAATATCGGTATACCGCTTGGGATTGTGCAGGAAATCCACGACCTCCTGCAAAGATTCCTTCGCTTCATCCTGCCCCGCCACATCTTTAAACGTAACCCCGGTAGACTTCTCCACATAGACCTTGGCCGTAGTCTTGCCTACGCCCATCATGCCCCCGCCGCCCATCTTGCGGAAAATAAAGAAATAAAGCAGCACCCATACGAGGACTAACGGTAAGGCATAGCTTACGATATTCCACAAAATTGCAGTCGATATGTCTTCCACTGTCCCGCCGAACTTCACATTATGCTCGCGCAGAAGCGGAATCAATTCTTCATCCCGCAGTTCCGCCGTATAATAACGGATCCGGTACAAGGTATCGCCGGCCTTAGGCAAAATCTCAATCCGGCTGGAAGTAAAGACCACCTCTTCTACCTTATCTTCCTCTACCATCTTTATAAATTCCGAATAAGAAATCTCTTTATTCGTAGCGTCCTTGGCGCAGCTATTCAAAAGGCTGGTTAAAAACAATACCACCAGAGCCGCCAGGATAAACGCCATAACTGTCATTCCATTCCTGTTATTGCCGCTGTTCCCATTGTTGTTATTGCCATTATTGTTGTTATTATTGCCATTTCCTCTGTTATCCATGTATGTCCTCCTGCTTCATACCGCAAGCCGCCTGGATCCTGCCACAGGCAACGCGTTTGGCCATGTACGCAACCATCTGTTCCGCAACATGGTTTTATTATATGTTTATTCTTAAGGAAAATCAATAACATCTTCCGAAACTTTTCTGGATAATTCTTAAGTTTTTATAAACTTTACGCAAATAGTTCTGGATTTCTCACGGTCCAAGTTGTATAATAGACTGGTTATCATATGTACGAAAAACCCACTTATTAAAGGAGGATTTACCTATGCCCGTAAAATATGTTTTTGTCACTGGAGGCGTCGTTTCCGGACTTGGCAAAGGGATTACCGCCGCCTCTTTGGGCCGCCTGCTGAAAGCCCGGGGATATAAGGTCACGATGCAGAAATTCGATCCTTATATCAACATCGACCCAGGCACGATGAACCCCATCCAGCACGGAGAAGTATTCGTTACGGATGACGGTGCGGAAACAGACCTGGACCTTGGACATTACGAACGGTTCATTGATGAAAATTTAGGCAAGAACTCCAACGTAACCACCGGGAAAGTATATTGGTCCGTCTTACAGAAGGAACGCCGGGGCGACTACGGCGGTGGGACCGTCCAGGTAATCCCCCACATCACCAATGAGATCAAAAGCCGTTTTTACCGGAATTTTACGACGGAAGATACCCATATCGCGATTATCGAAGTCGGCGGGACGGTAGGGGATATGGAAAGCCAGCCATTTTTGGAGTCCATCCGCCAATTCCAGCATGAAATCGGGCATGAGAATGCCATCATTATCCATGTGACCTTAATCCCCTATATCAACGCCTCTGGGGAGATGAAGACAAAGCCCACGCAAGCCAGCGTCAAGGAGCTGCAGGGGATGGGGATCCAGCCAGATATCATTGTGTGCCGTTCGGAGCACCCGCTCGATCAAGGGATCAAAGACAAGATCGCCCTGTTCTGCAACGTGCCTGACAGCCATGTGCTGCAGAACCTGGATGTGGAATACCTCTATGAAGCGCCTTTGGCTATGGAAAAAGAGAACCTGGCCCAGGTAGCATGCGAATGCCTACATCTGGAATGCCCCAAGCCCGATCTGACTGATTGGGTGGATATGGTGGACGCGCTCCGCCATCCCAACAAGGAAGTGGAAATCGCACTGGTGGGCAAATATATCTCCCTCCATGACGCTTATATTTCCGTTGTGGAAGCGCTGAAGCACGGCGGGATTGCAGAACGCGCCACGGTCAATATCAAATGGGTGGATTCCGAATTGCTTAATGAAGAGAACGCAGAAGAAATCTTAGGCAATGTGCAAGGGATCCTGGTTCCTGGCGGCTTTGGCGATCGAGGCGTTGACGGTAAGATCGTCGCCTGCCAATATGCACGGGAACACAACATCCCATTTTTGGGGCTTTGCCTTGGGATGCAGCTTGCCATTGTAGAGTATGCACGCCATGTCTGCGGGCTGCGCGGGGCGCACAGCATTGAATTAAACCCCAATACCCCGCATTCCGTTATCGCGCTTATGCCAGACCAGAACGATGTAGAAGATATCGGCGGCACGCTGCGCCTTGGCTCCTATCCCTGTATCCTGGACAAGGCCTCGAAGGCTTACCAGGTGTACGGCACAGATACCATACACGAACGCCACCGCCATCGGTACGAGGTGAACAACGATTACCGTTCCATCTTATCAGAACATGGGATGAAGCTCTGCGGGATGTCGCCAGACGGAAGGATTGTGGAAATGGTGGAAATCCAGGAACACCCCTGGTTTATCGCAACCCAGGCGCATCCAGAACTGAAGTCCAGACCGAACCGTCCGCACCCACTGTTCAAAGGGTTTGTAGAAGCCGCTCTAAAATCGGGGAAACGCACCGTCGCATCATAATGAGGATTCTAGCTATGGATGTAACGAAACTGTCAGACCATTATTCTGTAAGAAAATTATCCCCTGCAGACGCAGGGGATATCTATCGTTTGTGTAGTAAAAACAAGATATTCTATCAATTCCACCCTCCCTTTGCCACAAAAGAGAGTATTCTAGAAGATATGGAAGCCTTGCCGCCGCATAAAGATTACAAGGACAAATACTATGTCGGCTTTTTCAAAGGCCATTCCTTGCTTGCCGTCCTGGATTTGATCCTGGATTACCCGAAAGAAAAGACCGCGTACATTGGTTTCTTTATGATGGAAGCGGCATTCCAGGGAACAGGCATTGGAAGCGGCATAATCCATGAATGCGCCGCATACCTACAGGAATTAGGCTATCAGGACATACGGCTTGCAATCGATAAGGGCAACCCGCAAAGCGAAGCCTTTTGGACAAAAAACGGCTTCCACAAGACCGGGGAAGAGTTCCCAAACGAAACCTCTTCTTATCTTCCTATGGAGAAAGCCTTACCCCTTACTTCCCAATCTTCCACAGGCATTTTATCTGTCCGCTAAGCGTATCGTAATCCCATGTTTTTTTGCTGTTTTCTCTGCTGTTCGGGTCATTGACGTAAAACCCATCCTCCCCATATCCACGCAGTACGATAAAATGCCCGGTGGTCGTAAAATCCCCTGGACGCATACTGCAAATAATAACGCCGCCTTCGTCTAACGCGCCTTTCATTGCCGTTTCACTCAACGGAAGCTCGTTGCCAGAGCATCCCAGCCCCGAAGCCCCTTCCGTAAAAAATCCCCAGCTTGTCCCTACATCGGTACAGTATCCTTGCGAAAACGCGTATTCCGCCATCTTACGTGGGTTCATAGACGTGTCGCCTGTCAGATAGAGATATGCCATCGTCATACAGGTAGGCCCGCATCCCGCTACGGCTACCATATCGTCCCCATAGCTGTCATACCCCCAACGCGGATCCCATTGCATCAGAAGCGGCGCTTGCCCCGGCGTATATTCCCCGCTTAAATCTATTTCTTTCCCCAGGTAAATATCCCGCTCTGGATAGCCCGCGACAAAGGAATACGTTTCTGGATTCTTCTCTAGCATTTCCAACAATTCCTGCGGATACATATCACCTGGCTTCCCTGCCTCTTCCAGCAAGCGCCTTATCTCCGGCGTCCTGCCATCCCATAGGATATGCGGCTTCCTGGCGGCCGAAAAGAACGCGTACAATGTGAAGATGATTGCTAAAATTCCTAACCCTTTCCGTATCCTAATACGCCTTCGTATCCTCCGGCGCCTTGCTAACATGTTTGCACTGTATGTCTGCGGACGGCCATACCGTTCCATTCCATAACCGTTCCTTGCATATCTCTTCTGTTCCATATCGTTTCTCCTTTCCCAATGGCAATCCAACATCTGCCTGCAGCCTCTTAGGCATTCCCGGCTGCTGTTTTTTCTTGCCTATAGTAGAACAAAGAATCTCGCGTTGCGAGATTCTCCGCGCGCGAGCGGTCTGCAAAGCAGTAATTTCCCTACCGCAAGCTGCGCATCCTCCCAGAGGGTTTTATTCTATAGGAAGCACTTTCCTATAGAATAACAAAAAGAGAAAATGGGTTCTCGCGTTTTTTCTCGCAAATTTTTTAAGATTTTATGAAGTTACGGATTTCTTCTAGATCCCGGAATATCCCCACGTTCGGATACTGCCCCAACAGCCCGCGGCTTGTCGTGCCAGTCGTCACCCCTGCAAAATCCACGCCGGACGCTTTTGCCGTCTTAGCGTCTACGACGCTGTCCCCGACATACAATACCCGCCCGGCCTCTAGCTTCCAGGCAGCAAGCGCCAAAAAGACGCCTTCCGGATCCGGCTTCATAGACGCGACGTCCTCCCCGCCTACAATGACGTCGAAATAACCTTCTGCCTGGCATTTTTCAAGGATTGCATCGATCCGGTAATGGAATTTTGTCGTGACAATCCCAAGCAAAAGCCCTTTGCCCTTCAGTTCCTCTAACATCTGTATTACGCCAGGATACAGGCTTGTATTTTTTACCATCACCTGATCGGCCTTTTCTTTAAAGCTACGGTCAAAGATCTGTGCATGTTCCTTGGAAGCGTCCCCAGTCAGCGCATGGTAAGTCTCCGCCAAAGATAGACCTATCGTCTTACATACGTCCTCCCTTGGCGCAGGCGCATACCCCAACGCTTCTAGCCCATAATTTGCGCTTTCTACAATCCCTTCGGTAGAATCCCCCAAGGTATAATCAAAATCAAAGATAACTGCCTGATACTTCATCATTTGTCCCTCCTATCCTTCCCATCCATAGGAAGTTCTACCGTAAACACCGTCTTCCCCTCCTGGCTCTCTGCATAAATACAGCCATGGTGCAGGCGTACAATCTCTTTTGCAATCGCAAGCCCAAGGCCTGCGCCGCCCGTCTTGCTCTGCCTTGCGCTATCCAACCGGTAGAACTGTTCAAACACCCGCGCCAGCTTCTCCTTTGGGATCGTCGCCCCTGTGTTTTCCACCTGTACCACAGCATAATTCCCTTCCCGGATCTGCGCACGGACAGAAATCTTGCCGCCCTCCGTGCTATACAGCACGGCGTTTCTCAGCAGGTTGTCAAATACCCGCTGCAGCTTATCTGGATCGCAAGCCAGCAGAATATCGTCCGATCCGGTATCTAACCCGCAGGTTAGCTGTTTTTCCCGGAACATCGGCTGAAATTCGAATATCATCTGTTCTAGCATCATCTTCAAGGAAATGTCGGACGTCTCCAATTCCAAATGCGTTAAGTTAAACCGGGTGATTTCAAAAAATTCGTTGATCAGATCTTCTAGACGCTCCGCCTTCGCTAAGGAAATCGCCAGGTATCTCTCCTGTAACTCTGGCGGCAATACCATGCGCTCTTCCTTTAACAGCGTAAGGTAGCCAATCACAGAGGTCAAGGGCGTCTTTAAATCGTGCGCAAGGTATACCACCAAATCGCTTTTCCGCTGCTCTGCTTCCTTCGCCAGCCGCTCATTGGTACGGATTTTCTCACGGATCCCATTCATATGCTGCTCTACCTCCCGCAGCTCGTAGGGAAGTTCGATGGGGCACCCTTCCTCTGGCAGCATCTCCATGGCGTCCATAACCTCCTGGAAATAACCCAGAAGCCTGATCCAGTAGAAGATCCCCATTCCCGCCAGAGCCAGCGAAAACATACAGAACACGAATATCCCCTGATTCTCTGAAATCCAGTGAATCAGCGGATAGACGCCTTCCGTCCCATACCAGGTATATGCCCCCAGAATTGTTTTCCCAAGCAGCAAGCCAAGGATCAGCACAGCCATACATCCCATGCCAGCCAAAAGCATCTTACGGAAGAAACGGCGCAGGATGACTGCCTGGATATGTTTCTTATTTCTCAATGGTATAACCGACCCCCCAAACTGTTTTGATAAACTTCTGGTTCTTATAAGAATCCTGCATTTTCTCACGGATCCTTCCAATATGCGCCATTACCGTATTGTTGTGGTCAAGATATGCTTCCTTCCAAATTGCCTCAAATAACTGCTCGGAGGATACAACCTCCCCTTGGTGGCTGCAAAGATACCATAGGATGGCAAATTCAAGCGGCGTCAAATCCAGCGGCTTGCCATACAGCGAGCATTGATGGGTATGCGCATTGATTGTAAGCCCACGGATTTCCAGTTCTTCTGCTTCTTCCGCATTTTCTGCTTTTTCATTGTAACGGTAATACCTGCGAAGCTGCGACTTTACCCGGGCAACGACCTCTAAGGGATTGAACGGCTTCGTCATATAGTCATCCGCCCCCAGCAGCAGGCCGTTTATTTTGTCCACATCCTCTACCCGGGCGGTCAGCATAATAACCGGGAAATAATGGCGCTTACGGATCCACTGGCAGAGCCAAAATCCATCCATATCGGGCAGCATAATATCCAAAAGGGCAAGGTCTACCCCTCCCTGCTGTACGCATTCCATAGCTTTTGCCCCTTGGCAGCATTTGGATACCTGGTATCCTTCGTTCGCCAGGTAAAGCTCCAACAGATCCGCCACTTCGATCTCGTCTTCTACAACCAAAATATGCGCCTTCATTTTAGCAACCCTTCCGCTAGATCTGGGAACATCTTTACGCTCCGCTTTAGGATCCCCTGCATGTAAGCAATCGCAATCCCATAATTGGTCATTGGAACGCCCTGGCTCTTAGCGCATCCCAAACGGTATTTCATCTCCCGTTCGTTCAGCATACATCCCCCACAGTGGATCACCAATTGATATCCTGACAGATCGCTTGGAAATTCCGTACCAGAGGTAAGCGCGACATGGATCTGTTTCTTGGTATAACCTGATAGCCAGCCCGGAAGCTTCACGGAGCCGATATCCCCGCACTGGCGGTGATGGGTGCAGCCCTCAGAAATCAATACGGTATCTCCGTCTTTTAACGTTTCAATTGCCGCCGCCCCCTGGATGGCCGCCTTTAAATTCCCTTTGTAACGGGCAAATAAGATCGAAAACGACGTGAGAGGAATATCCTCTGGGACTTCTTTGCTGACACGGGCAAACACCTGGCTATCTGTTATGGCCAAGGCTGGCGCCTTGCCAAGCTGACGTAACGTACTCCCTACCTCTGTTTCTTTTACAACAACCGCGACGGCACGGGATTCTAGGATATCCCGGATCGTCTGTTGCTGCGGCAGGATCAGACGCCCCTTCGGGGCCGCCTTGTCAATCGGGACAACCAACAGAACAAAATCCTGCGGCGATAACAAATCCCCTACGAGCCTTCCGTCTGGCTCCTTACGGGCTGCACAAGCTGCAATGGCTTCCTTTAGTTCCTGGATCTGGAAGCCCGTCTTAGCGCTGACTTGGATGGTATGCTTTTGTGATCCCGCCGTCTGCCCAGAAGCTGCGCCGCCAGCGCCTGCCACGGTAAGATCTGCTTTGTTTACTGCAATAAGATAAGGGATTTCCTTTTCCTCAAACAGCCGGATCAATTCCCGCTCGTCTTCCGACATCCCTGCCGCGCCGTCCGCTACCAGGATGGCAACATCTGTTTTATTCAGGATCTGCCTTGTCTTTTGGACGCGCAGTTCCCCAAGCGTCCCTTCATCATCAATCCCTGGCGTATCAATTAAGACAACTGGCCCTACGGGCAGAAGCTCCATTGCCTTTTGCACAGGATCCGTCGTCGTCCCCCTGACCTCGGACACAACCGCGAGATCCTGCCCAGTGATTGCGTTGACAATACTAGATTTCCCTACATTCCTTCTGCCGAAAACGCCTATGTGGACACGTTCCGAAGAAGGCGTGTGATTTAACCCCATAAGCCCTCCTATACTTTCGCGTACGCCGTCTTGCTGCTGACGCCCTCTAGCTTGCCCAGCCTGCCAGACAGCGCGCTGATTTTATCCTGCGGCGCGTCTACCGCAATACTAATAATGTGGATCCCTTTTTTCGGATAGGGAATCCCCATACGCCCAATAATGCAATCCCCGTATTCATGGAGGATCTGGTTCAGGCTTTCCACAGAGGACGCCTCTTCTACAATAATCCCTATGATCGCAACCCTTGCATCCATATCTTATCCCTTCCGCCTGCGTGTTATCCCTCGTCAAATTCCACGGTTACAAAGAAACCTTTCTCGGTCTCATGTATTTTTACAACCTTCCCCTCCGTTGCTTTCAGACGTTCGCTGAAGCTGTAATTCGCGGACATGGCATATGCGTTCCCCAACGTATAATAGTACGATGTGGGAAGCTTCCCCTCCGTCACTGGCAAAACGTCGCCTTCCTTCAAAAGCCCTGTCCGCTCCATCTTAAATTCCATCTGGCGCATTGCGTCCCTCCTATCTGCGTTTCCAGGTCGCCGGGGTAAGCAGCAGCAACAAGGGGAACAGCTCAAGCCGCCCTGCCAGCATGTCAAACATCAGGACATATTTCGCAGGCTGGGAATAGACGTCAAAATTGCTCATCGGCCCCACTTGCGCTAACCCTGGCCCAATGTTATTCAGCGTTGCCGCAACTGCCGTAACATTCGTCGTAAAGTCCAGCTCGTCCAACGATATCAGCAGCACGGATATCCCATAGATCAACGCGTATGCAATAAAGAATACGGAAATAGAACGCAGCACGTCCTTATTTACCACATGCTTCTCAAAATGGATCTGGCGGACACGCTTGGGGTGGATCAGATAGGACAGCTCGTTTTTCACAAGCTTCATCATAATCACAATCCGCGACACCTTAATCCCGCCTCCGGTACTGCCTGCGCACGCCCCGACAAACATCAAAAGCACCAGGATAAATTTGGAAAACTCCGGCCACTTGTCAAAATCCACGGTGGAATACCCAGTCGTCGTGATAATCGACGCTACCTGGAACGCCGCATGGTGGAACGCTTCAAACAAAGACTGGAACCCACCCCGGATATTCGCCGTAATAAAAAGGACCGCCACAAGGATAATCCCCAGATAATACCGCATTTCTTCGTGCTTCAACGCCTGCAGCGGTTTTTTTGCACGGATCAGATAGTACACGTTGAAGTTAATCCCAAACAAGATCATAAAGATTGTGATCACCGTCCGGGAAGCTAGGGAATACCCCCCTATGCTGTCATTTGAGACGCCAAATCCTCCGGTCCCTGCCGTACCAAAAGACAAGGTCAGGGATTCAAACAAAGGCATCCCAGTAAGCAGAAGCAAGACAATCTGTACGGCCGTTAGGAAAATATACATCATATATAAAATCCTCGCCGTATGCTTCACCCTTGGCACCAGCTTCCCTACGGTAGGGCCAGGGCTTTCCGCCCGCATCAGGTACATATTATAGCCGCCCGCCAACGGAAGCACCGCCAAAATGAGGACCAGCACCCCCATGCCGCCAATCCAGTGGGTGAAGCTGCGCCAGAATAAATTGCACCTGGACAATTCCTCCACGCTGGACAAAATGCTGGCCCCGGTCGTCGTCAGCCCGGAAATCGTTTCAAATAAGGCATCCGTATACGATGGGAACTCCCCGCTCAAGTACAAGGGAAGCGCCCCCGTCAGGCTAAGTACGATCCAGCTTAACGATACTGCCACAAACCCTTCCCGTGCATAAAACACGGTGCTTTTCGGCTTTTTCATCTTACCGACGGCGCCTATCGCCAAACACCCAAACGCCGCGGCCGCATAGGCCCACCCCTCTTTTTCCTGGTAGCAGATTGCCGTAAGGCATGGCAGCGCAAGGAACAGCGCCTGAAATTCCAACACCCTACATAAGATATACCGTATAATCGAAATGTTCATTGCATAACCTCCAGCTATTTCAATATGTCGCGCAAATCATGGAAGCCTTGGTTGCTTGTCACAACGACCACGGTATCCCCTGCTTCAATCGTATCCTGGCCTCCTGGGGTGATTACCTTGCCTTTCCGGTTGATGCAGGCGATCAGAAGGTTATCCTTTAACTGCAGTTCTTTGAGCGGGATGCCTACCAGCTTTGCCTCTTCATGCACACGAAATTCCAACGCTTCTACCTTGTCCTCAATCAACTGGTACAAGGTTTCAATATTGCTGCCCAAGGAGTTCTGCATCGCACGTACATACTGGAGGATATACTCTGCAGTAATAAATTTCGGATACAGGACGCTACCCAAATCCAGCTTATCAATAATCTCGTAATAATCAATCCGGTGTACCTTCGTAATGGTTTTTGCAGAAGAAACGCTTTTTGCAAATAAGCTAAGCATAATGTTTTCTTCGTCCATATTGGTCCAGGACACAAACGAATGGGTCTGGGGCAGCCCCTCCTCGTATAGAAGGTTCCGTTCCGTCCCGTCCCCATGGATCACCATGGCCTGTGGCAAAAGCTCGCTTAACTCATTGCACCGCTCCTTGCTCTGTTCAATGATTTTAATATCTATGCCCATCGGAAGAAGCTGCTTCGCCAGGTAATATGTAGTTTCCCCCCCGCCTACGATGATACAGCTTTTGATCCGGTTGGTCGTCATACCGATTTTACGGAAAAATTCGTTCGCTTTCCTGGATGTGGCGATGACGGATATCACATCCTTTTCCTGTAGTTCAAAATTACCAGAAGGGATAAATACTTCTTCTCCCCGTTCCACCATACAGATCAGAACGTCGCAGTGCAGCCCGCTGGAAATATACGTCAGCGGCTTGCCATCTAACACAGAGCCTTCGCCAAGCTTACACTTTAGAAGCTCGACCCGCCCCTTGGCAAAGCTGTCCACTTTGATTGCCGATGGGAATTTCAGCAGGCGGGCAATTTCACTTGCCGCCGCAAACTCTGGGTTAATGACCATTGAAAGCCCCAGTTCCTCCTTAATATAAGCGATTTCCCGGTTATAAATGGGGTTGCGCACCCTCGCTATGGTGTTGCACCCCCCCGCTTTCCTTGCAATCAGGCAGCAGAGCAGGTTCAGCTCATCCGAAGTCGTCACCGCAATCAACAGATCCGCCTCTTCAATCCCAGCCTCGTTCTGTACGGTAAAGCTTGCGCCATTCCCAACAACGCCCATTACGTCAAACTGGTTTGCAACTGCCTCCACACGTGTGCCGTTCGTATCTACCACCGTAATATTATGTCCTTCTTTGCTTAACTGTTCGGTCAGGGTTATGCCTACATTCCCACAACCCACTATGATTATCTGCATGCCATCCTCCATTATCCACGGCAGATATCTGTCGTTTTTTGTGTTTCTCCCTTTTTATTTGTCGTATCTTTTCACCAATCCAAGGCCGATAGGGTGCGGCCCCGTATGGACGCCAATCGTTGCCCCAATCTGGAAGATATCAATTTCTTTGTAATTGGAATACGTCTGCAAGGACGCCAGAAGCTGATCCCGGAATGCCGCCGCTTCTTCCTTGTCATATCCATACCCAACGACAATCTGGTAATCATCCGGGGATTCCCCTATCTTCCCAAAATGGCTTTTCATCTGTTCAATCAGCCGCTTTTTGCCCTTTTCACGGCTCCTGGTTATCCCGGTTGGGAAGATCTCTCCTTCCCGCAGCATAATCAATGGCTTAATCCCTAGCGTAGACGCAGCCGTCCCCATAACCTTCCCAATCCTTCCGCCGTGGATCAGGTATTCGTAATTGCCCACCGTAAAGATAATCCTGCCCGTCGGCTTGATCCGTTCAATCCCGGCTATGGTTTCTTCAAAAGACAGGCCGTCTCGCTTCATCCTTACCGCTTCTAAGACAAGAATCCCCTGCAGCACCGTATTTACAGTGGAATCAATAACTGCAATCCTACAGTCCGGGTAATCCTCCTTCATCAAATCAGCGGCCGCCTTGGCCGAATTGTAGGATCCGCTGAACTTCGTCGTGATGCAGATACAGATAATATCCTTCCCTTCCATTATATACGGAAGGAACGCCTCAGTATAATCCTGCACGGACGGCAGGGAGGATTTGGGGAACTGATCAGGGCGATCCACCATTTTCTGGTAAAAATCCCGGACGCTGATCTCCTCTATCTCCTTCTGGTACGTATCCGCGTCAAAATTCACATAAAAAGGCACCACCCGGATGCCCGCTTCCTTCGCCTTTTCCTCCCCTAAATCACAGGAGCCGTCTGTAATAATCTGATATGCCATAAGCCCTCTTTTCCATATATGATATCCCAAGCTGCAACCCGGACTCATCCCTTGATACGTACAAGCCTTCTTACCAGGCCAGGATGGGATCCAAGTATGATAATACTTCCTGCCGCCCATTATAATACCTTTTGCCCAAAAAGAAAAGGGCTTTCCGCAACGTATTTGACAATTAAAAAAGATCTATGGTACAATCCCAATCCAAATGTTTTTGATTCCCTGATATTCCCAAATAAAATATTGTATTTCATAACTAAATTTTAGAAAATAATATTTTTACCATCAAATTTCCATCACATTTGGTGTCTATAATAAGAAACCGAAGTTTAAAAATATTTTAAGTTTTGATTCCCCACCGCCGTTTCAGGTGGGAATGGAGGAAACATGAATCATTTAGACGAATTAGAAGCTGAAGCAATCTATATTATGCGCGAAGTTGCCGCAGAATGTGAGAAACCAGTGATGCTGTATTCCATCGGAAAAGATTCTTCCGTTATGCTGCATCTTGCAATGAAGGCATTTTACCCGGAAAAACCGCCTTTCCCATTCCTACATGTAAATACAACATGGAAGTTCAAGGAAATGATCGCGTTCCGTGATGCAACCGCCAAGGAACTTGGCATTGAAATGCTGGAATACATCAATGAGGAAGGCCTTGCCCAAGGCATCAACCCGTTTGACCACGGCTCCTCTTATACGGACATTATGAAAACGCAGGCTTTAAAACAGGCGCTGGACAAGTATGGGTTCACAGCCGCATTTGGCGGCGGCCGGCGGGACGAAGAGAAATCAAGGGCAAAGGAACGGATTTTCTCATTCCGGAACGAAAGCCACGCATGGGATCCCAAAAACCAGCGGCCGGAAATGTGGAAGCTGTTCAATACCAAAATCAAGCAAGGGGAAAGCATCCGGGTCTTCCCTCTGTCAAACTGGACGGAGAAGGATATCTGGCAGTATATCCGCAGGGAGGAGATCCCCATTGTATCGCTGTACTTTGCAGCGCCCCGCCCAGTCGTGGAGCGCAACGGCCAATTGATTATGGCTGACGACGACAGGCTGCAGCTCAAGGAAGGGGAGCAGATCGAAACAAAGATGGTCCGGTTCCGTACGCTCGGCTGCTATCCTTTGACCGGAGCAATGGAATCCGAAGCGTCCGATTTAGAATCAATCATCAAAGAAACCCTATCCTCTGTGGAATCAGAGCGGACAAGCCGCATCATTGATTCCGACGGCGGGGCTGCCAGCATGGAAAAGAGGAAACGGGAAGGCTATTTCTAAACAATCTGCCCCCTGCTGCTCTCACAGTGGTTTTTGCAGGCTGGGGGAATGAAAGGGCTATTTCTAATTATGAAAAAAAATTTACTAAAATTTATTACTTGTGGAAGCGTGGACGATGGGAAATCCACCTTAATCGGACACATGCTCTACGATGCAAAATTAATTTTCGCCGATCAGAAACGTGCGTTGGAATTAGACTCTAAGGTAGGGTCGCGCGACGGCAAAATAGACTATTCCCTGCTGTTGGATGGTCTGATGGCAGAACGTGAACAAGGGATTACCATAGATGTGGCTTACCGCTATTTCAGCACGGAACGCCGCAGTTTTATCGTAGCCGACACACCTGGCCACGAAGAATATACCAGGAATATGGCGGTAGGCGCTTCCTTCGCGTCATTGGCTGTTATCTTAGTAGACGCAAGCCAAGGCGTGCTGGTGCAGACGCGCCGCCACGCTAGGATCTGCTCTTTGATGGGGATCCGCCATTTTGTATTTGCCGTCAACAAAATGGATCTTGTGCATTTCAACGAGATGCGCTTCCAAAAGATCAAGAAAGATATCAAAATCCTAATGGCGGAATTTGATTATGGAAGCTTACGGATTATCCCGGTATCCGCCACAGAAGGCGACAACATCACATACCATTCCAACGAGATGCCTTGGTATATGGACGAACCGCTGCTCACTTACCTTGAGGATATTGATGTGAATGATAAAAATGAACTGCAAGGCTTTTCCATGCCAGTCCAAAGGGTCTGCCGCCCAAACCACGAGTTCCGCGGGTTCCAAGGGCAGGTGTCCTCTGGGGAAATTGCAGTCGGCGATACCATTACCGTAATGCCTAGTAAGGAAAGCGCCAAAGTCACACAGATTTTCCAGGGGGATACCCCTGTAGAAAAGAGCGGGCGCGGGCAGGCTGTGACCATACAGCTCGATACGGAAATCGACATTTCCAGGGGCTGTATCCTAACAAAGGACTATACGCTTTGCACTGGGAACATGGTAGCCGTCTCCCTGCTCTGGATGGACGACAACCGTCTCGTATCCGGACGTAATTTCTGGCTCAAAATCGGGACGCAGATGATTTCCGCCACAGTGATGAACATCAAGTATAAAATCGACGTCAATTCTGGCGCCGAAGTATATGCAGACGCCATCTATAAGAATGAGATTGCTTTCTGCGAGCTGTCTGTCGGCAGCAATATCGTATTTGACCGTTTTGAAAGCAACCGGGAACTGGGTTCCTTGATCTTAATCGACCGCATTACCAATATGACCTCCGCCTGCGGCGTCGTGATGTACCCGTTAGCGAGGGGGAATAACCTTGTATGGCACGATATGGATATCACACGGGAGATGCGGGAAGGACAGTTGGAACAAAAAGCCATCACCATCTGGATGACCGGGCTTTCGGGCGCTGGCAAATCAACCCTGGCAAATGCATTGGAAAAACGCCTTTTTGCCATGGGCAAGCATACAATGCTCTTAGACGGGGATAATGTTCGTATGGGCCTGAATAAGAACCTGGGATTTACCGAAGAGGACAGGATAGAGAACATCCGGCGGATCGCAGAGGTCAGCAAGCTAATGAACGACGCTGGCCTGATTGTCATCACTTCCTTTATCTCCCCGTTCCGCCAAGACCGCAGGAACGCAAAGGAAATCATAAAGGATGCTTTCGTGGAGGTCTATATCAGCACCCCGTTGGAAGAATGTGAGAAACGTGATGTAAAAGGCTTATACCAGAAGGCGCGGGATGGGAAACTCCCCAACTTTACTGGGATTTCCAGCAGCTATGAGGAACCGGAGCATCCAGACATTGTGGTAGATACCAGCAAACATGGTTTAGACGAATGTGTAGAAATCCTGTTAGAAGGCCTCAAGAAATTCCTTTAACCCCCCACGTCGGCAAGCCTTAAAATGGAAAATACAATGGATAAAACAACTATTTTAGTAATTGAAGATGAACAAAAGCTTTTGGAAACCTTATCGGATTTCCTTGCGTTAAACCATTACCAGGTCATAAAAGCCGTGGATGGGTTAGACGGTATCCAGCAGTTTACCGCCCACTTCACGGAAATCAACCTTGTACTACTGGATGTCATGCTTCCGTTTGCCGATGGCTACGAGGTCCTTAAGCAGATCCGGATGCGTTCAAACGTACCTGTGATCCTGCTTACGGCAAAGGAAGATATTGACGACCAGCTAAAAGGGTTTTCCTGCGGGGCGGATGATTATATCATCAAGCCCTACTCCCTGTCCATCGTAAAAGTGCATATCGAAGCAGTACTAAAACGCTTTGGCCATGGACAAGCGCTTCTCTATGCTGGAGACATCAAGCTTGACACAAGTTCCAAGAAAGTATATGTGATGGATACGTATATTGAAACAACCCCCAAAGAATATGAACTGCTCCATATGCTGGTGAAAAACCAAGGAACGGTCCTGACCCGGGATTTCATCCTGGATAACATTTGGGGGTTCCAGTACCACGGGGATTCCCGCACCGTCGACACCTTGATCAAACAGCTTCGGAAGAAGCTTGGGGACACCTCCTATATCCGCACAGTCTATGGCGTCGGCTACTGCTTCGAGGTAGCGAATAATGAAGAAAAAAATTAAGATCCAACTGCTTATGGTACAGGGAATATCACTGGTTCTTATTGCATTCTGCTATGTCTTGTGCTATGATATTTTTTTCCCATTATACCATAACTGGATCAAAGAAAAACAAGTTATGGATGCATACCTTGACATCCAGGATTTAGATCTGGCAGAGCTGGAAGAAAAAGATTACTCCATGTTCCTGGGGTATGAGAACGAGGATCTGAACTTTACCATAGCAGACGAGGATTTGCAGCCAATTTATACGACGAGTGAAAATGAAGAATACAATGTCTATAAAAACATAGAAATTAAGCTGGACGCTTTTTCCGCCGATCCTGGTATTATCCACCGGAACACCAAGCTGCGGGAAACGGTAAAGCTGCGCGGGATACTTACCCAGGATAACATCCGCTATTACGTCGTGATCAAGGACATCTCCCTGCGCGCAATGGCAAATAAAGTCACACAGCAGTTTTTCTTCTTTATGTCTTTGCTCCTTACGATATTCGGGGGACTTGCCATCTATAGGATATCACGTTACTTTGCAAAGCCTTTGGAGGAACTGGCGGACACGGCCGCCCAAATCTCCCAAGGAGATTTCAGCAAACGCCCGAGCGGGAACGGGGCGTATGAAGAAGCGGCGCGGCTCTCCCAAAGCCTAAATACGATCGCAGATCAATTGCAGCAGAGCAAGGGGCAGATAGATGCGAATACGCAGCGCCTGCTTCAGCAGAACGTCCACCAGGAACGTGTGGAAAAGCTGCGGAAAAATTTTATTACAAATATTTCACACGAACTGAAGACGCCGCTTGCCGTGATTTCCAGCCAGGCGGAAATGATTTCTTACGTAGGAGAAAACGACCGGGCTTACTATATCGCTTCCATCCAGGAAGAGGTGGTGAAAATGACCGATATGGTCGGCGGCCTTTTAAATATTTCCGTATTAGAGCATCAAATGGACAGTATGGTCCAAAAACACCTGGATATGAAAGAAGTCATCGAATACAGCATTATGCGGTACGACGGCCTGGTGAAAAAGAAAATGATCCATCTGGAACAATTTATAGAAGAAGGATGTTACGTCTTCGGCGATCAAGAATACATCGAACAGGCGATCAATAACTACTTGATGAATGCTTTTGAGCATACCGAATTTGGCGGGAATATCCGGGTTACGCTGAAAAAACAACAAGAAGATATCCGGGTGGGCGTCTACAACACAGGTAAGCCCATTGACAAGGCAGATATCGAACGCATCTGGAACAGCTTCTATACGACCAAGAAAAAGAAATCCGGTACATTTTCTAACGTCGGCGTCGGCCTGTATATCGTCCAAAGCGTAATCACCATGCAGAATGGCCAATACGGCGTGGAGAACCTGCCAAAAGGAGTAGAATTCTGGTTTACGCTGCCAAAGGCGCAAAATGGAACGGAACTTCAATAAGACAGCCTTCTGGGCACAGAGCCAATGCAGCGCCACAGGATGTGGATAATGGGACGTTACAATAACAAACGGAACGCACAAAATGGAGGGAACTAGATACTATGAAAAGAAAAACTGCAGCACGGATGCTTGTGATTGCGCTTGTTTCTACTTTGTTGGCAGGATGCGGCAAGAGCGCTTCTTCTGACAGCCAAAACGCTTCGGATACCTTAG